>NZ_DFTU01000100.1:28678-38955 GCF_002379485.1 Methylophaga sp. UBA4204
TGATATCTGCCTGCCGGAGACTGCCGATGCACTGATTAACTGTGCGATAAGCAGTGGCGATCTGCATAGTGCAGCAGCAGTGTATGAACTGGCTGAGGGTGAGCATAAACAGCAGTTGAGCGACATACTTTGTAAGGAGCGTCGCAACACACTGCTGTTGGCTCGCTGGGAGCATACACCTGCAGCAGTGCTGCAAATGCTGGCGGAAATCGAGGATGAAACAATCCGGTTAAGATTGGATAAAAATCCATCCAGTCGTGCCGGCACATTGAACACTATCTATAAAAAAGGTGGTCATGATCGGCAGTTGATCAGCCTGCTGACTCAGCATGCACACAGCTCATCGACATTACTGAACAGTCTGGCTATGAGCGAGGATGACATTCCAATTCTCAAATCCATTGCTGCGCATCCAAATACCGATGCAAATACATTGAATCGCCTTGAACAACGTTATCCAGATATGTTTGATAACGAACTGGCTGTCCATGCTGAAACACCCCCTGAATTACTGGAAAAGCTCTATCAGCGAGGTAACTGTTTTATCCGATCCGCTGTGGTGACTCATATCCGATGTCCACAGTTTTTGCTGGATTTGGCATTTAATGAAACAGACATAAACATTCTAAGACATCTGGCGGCAAATCCCCGGTTATCCCCGGAAAAATTAGCCATTCTGGCGCAACATGATGACGTCAGCGTGCTTCGTACTCTGGCAGGTAATCCATCTCTGAGCAAAGAGCTCGCTAACCAGATGATCCATAACAGTACCAATATTGTGCGTCGGGCTTTGGCGAGTCGAACTGACCTGACAGATGAAAATTTGCAGCAGCTGGCTAATGATGAAGATCACTGGGTTAGACAGAGAGTAGCCCGTCATCCCCAATTAGATGAAATGCTGCTTAATAAACTGGCCCAGGACCAGAATGATGAAGTTCGTCGTGCAGTAACGCGAAACCCACTGACATCCATCGATATTCTCAGACGGCTTTCTGTAGATAACAGCGTCTGGGTCAGAGCCGGTGTGGCGTATCAAAAGAACACCCCTGCAGATGTGCTCGGCATGCTGTCTGCTGAAGATGATGTCGACGTGCTGAGCGGAGTGGCCAGCAACGCTAATACCCCGCAAGCCATTTTGATAAGACTGTCGGGTTCTCAACAGACTGATATACGTCGTGGCGTAATTATTAATCCAAAGGCCGAGCGAGACACTCTGCTGCCTCTGCTGGAAGACCCGTATTACTTGCATCGGTTAATGCTGGTATCCAACCCTTCACTGAATGATCACGACCGCTGGAGCCTGCATGACGATCCTGATCTATCCGTCCGTTTTATGGTGTTCAAATGGTTTACACAAAAATATTTGCAGCCTTAGCTGCATTAGAAATGCTGTTTTATACAGTCAACTAGGAGATAAATCTGATGAAAATACTGGTTGCAGTTAAAGAAGTCGCTGCATTAGATGAAGACTTCGAAATTCGTGATGATCAACTTGATGTCGATGAGGATTTTCTGCTTTACGACCTCAACGAGTGGGATGATTTTTCACTTGAAGAAGCGATGGTTATCAAAGAATCATCTGACACCGAAGTTGAAGTGGTGGTGGTATCGGTCGGACCGGAAAGGGTCGATGACGTCCTGAGAAAATGCTTGGCTAAAGGTGCTGATCGCGCTATTCGAGTCTGGGATGATGCAATGGAAGGTTCTGATTCTGTCACGATTGGTCGCATCCTGTCCGCTGTCGTCGAAAAAGAAAAACCGGATATGGTATTTGCTGGTGTGCAGTCATCAGATGAAGCCGCTGGTTCAACCGGTATTTCACTGGCAGCCAGCCTTAATTGGCCACATGCGGCAGTGGTTGCAGGACTTGAATATCAGCCTGGCAGTAATAAAGCCAAAATCACCCGGGAACTGGAAGGCGGACTTTCACAGGAAGTGGAAATTGACTGCCCATCGGTGCTCACCATTCAGCTGGGTATCAATACCCCGCGTTACGCCTCATTACGTGGCATCAAGCAGGCAGCTGCCAAACCTGTAGATGAAATCAGCCTGAGTGATTTGGGTTTGAGTGAGAGTGATGTTGGTGTTGATGCTGCTTTATCACGTGTACGGCGCATGTATATTCCTGAAAAAGGGATGGCCTCAATGATTGAAGGTACACCTGCTGAACAGGCAGCAAAACTGGCTGAAATTATTCGTGAGTTCAAAGGGGAATAACCATGAAAACATTCTTACTAATTGCTGAACACCGTCGTGGCGAACTGCGACCTATCTCACTGGAAGTTATTGCTGCGGCACAGGAACTAAGACAGGCTGATGACAAGGTTGTGGTAGCTGTGATTGGCGAACAGGCTGAAAATTATGTTGCCGATCTGTCAGTGGCCGGTGTAGATGAAATCATCACGGTAAAAACGGCCACTGTCGAGTTTGATCCGGATATCTTTGAAGCTGCAATCACTTCGCTGATGGAAAAGCTGGATCCCGAAGTGGTTCTGCTCCCTCATAGTGTCGATTCTCTAGGCTACGCAGCCACTCTGGCACGCAAGGGTAATTATGGCTTTGCTACCGATGTATATGGACTGCAATATGATGGCGATGAACTGGTGGCGACACGATCCGGCTATGACCAGAAGGTCAATGTAGAGCTGGATTTTCCAGGCAAGCAATGTGTGCTGTTGACCATTCGTCCAAGCGTCTTCAAACCGACTGAGGAAAAAGCTTCTCCATCGGTATCGTCAGAAGATATGACCAATATCGAATCACGCAGTACTAACCTGGAATTTGTTGAGGCCGGTGGGGCAGATGATATTGATATCACCACGGTCGATTTCATTATGTCGATAGGCCGGGGTATTGCCGAAGAAGCTAATGTTGAACAGTTCCGTGAGCTGGCTGAGATGGCAGATGCCACTTTGTGTTGCTCAAGACCTATTGCCGATTCCGGTTGGTTACCAAAATCCCGTCAGGTCGGTCAGTCAGGCAAGGTGGTTGGATCCTGCAAACTGTATGTAGCGATGGGCATTTCCGGTTCGATTCAGCATATGGCGGGCATGAAACATGTGCCGACTATTGTTGCTGTAAACAGTGATCCAGGCGCTTCGATTTTTACTATCGCCAAATACGGCATTGTCGGCGATATTTTCGAAATCGAAGAAGAGTTGCGCAGCCATTTTGAATAGGCTGGATTTATAGGGATTGTTGTTCTCTCAGAACATTCAACAATTAGTGATGGAATAACAATTGACCCTCCTAAATTCGTGGGCTGGCGGGGTTACTGGCAGTGTCTGCCTTGGCAGACATCCCCGTTGGTTTCGCGACCTATATGAAGGAAAATCGGTATGACAGATGATCTAAAAGTGTCAGCAACGAAAGCTGGTTTGAATGGCAAAGGTCTACGGATCGGTATCGTTCAGTCCCGCTTTAATCCGGCCATTGGCAGCGCCTTGGTCAGCGGCTGTATCGATGAACTTAATCGAGCGGCGGTAGCCAGCAACGATATTGTGCTGTTTACCGTACCAGGCGCACTAGAAATATCATTGGTTTTATCAGAACTGTCGGAGAGCGGAAAATTTGATGGTCTGATAGCGTTAGGCTGTGTGATACGCGGTGAAACCTATCATTTTGAGGTGGTTTGCAATGAATCAGCTCGGGCCATTACGGAAATACAGCAGCATTACCGTGTCCCTATTGCCAATGCCATTCTGACGACCGAAAACGAAGAACAGGCGAGTACCCGAGCTCGTGTCAAAGGCAAAGAGTCAGCCCAGGTTGTGCTGGAAATGATTCAAACCCTGCAACGGTTACAGCAACTCCCAAAATCTATATCGGCTTAATAAATATTCTTGATCTTGTAGAAGACCTCAACTGATTCAATTCGAGTATGGCTATTTACTCCATTGGGAGTACGCCATCTTGGGAATTTTCGAGCATTGCTTGCTGGGCTATGGTTTGTCTATGCCATAAATTTTAATGAATGTGGAGATCGCAATGCTTAGAAATTCAATCCTGAACGTACGTCATAAGGAACTCGGTTCGTTATTGAATGGGGACACCTGGAACAATATGCCGATTCCGTGGAGCTATAAATCGGATGCTGATGAAGAGGTGATTGCTGTTCGTACTCGGGCAGGTCTGTATGACGTATCTGCTTTGAATATTCTGAATGTGAGCGGTCCTGATGCAACGGCAGTAGTGGACCAACTGGTCACTATTGATGTCACCAAAATGGAACCAGGTACCTCAAGGCTGGCAGCTGAAGTGGATGAGACTGGTGCGTTATGTGATGACATTATGGTAATTTGCGATGCGCCGAATCAATTCCGCCTGTCACATGGCAGCGGTGCCACCCCACAGCAGCTGGAGAAGCTCTCTCAGGGTAAAAATGTTCAGATCGCAGCGGACTTGGATGTACATATCCTGTCATTGCAGGGACCAAAATCCTTGGAAGTGCTGAATCCTCATCTGGACTTTGATTTGGAAACGCTGCCTTATTTCCGTCATGTTGACGCGAAACTGTTTGGCTGTGCTATCAAAATTGCCCGTGGCGGCTATTCTGGCGAGCGTGGTTATGAAGTCTACTGCAGTGCCGATGATGCCATTCATATCTGGGACATGATTCTGGAAAAAGGCAAACCATTTGGTGTGATTGCCGCCTCCTGGGATTCGCTTGATCTTACCCGTGTAGAAGCAGGTCTGCTGTTTTTCCCCTATGAGATGCCTGAGGGCGATACCACCCCCTGGGAAGTCAATATGGGCTGGGGTGTCGATCTGGATAAACCTGGCGATTATATCGGCAAAGCAGCTGTATTGGCCTCTAAAGGCAAAGAACGCTTCAAGCAGGCCGGTATTACCTGTATGACCGCCGAGGCTGTTGAGCCTGGTTCTCGTATTACCCATGACGGTAAAGATATTGGGGTGGTGACCAGTTCCAGTTACAGCAATTACCTGATGCAATCTCTGGCGCTGGTGCATTTGCATCCTGATCATCTCGCGATAGGGACTCAAGTGATGGTGGAAGGCAAACAACCGGTCAAAGCCTATGTTGCCAAAATGCCTTTCTATGATCCGATGCGCCTGCGTACTCATCCGGAACAACAAAAGTAAATAGTCTGCACAGCGCCAGCCAGGAATCTGGTCGCGCTTAGCCAGATTTAATGAGGAAATCATTATGCAAAGAGGTTACTGGATAAGAAGCAAACCACTGTACGACTCACTGGTATGGCAAACCCCTGCGGTTGCACATCTGGTGGTAGCCGGGGGCGAGGGTGGTATTGCTGTTCTTAAATTATTTCAGCAGATGTACCCCAAAGAGCCTATTCAGGTGCTTTA
Source organism: Methylophaga sp. UBA4204 (assembly GCF_002379485.1). Lineage (NCBI taxonomy): Bacteria > Pseudomonadati > Pseudomonadota > Gammaproteobacteria > Thiotrichales > Piscirickettsiaceae > Methylophaga > Methylophaga sp. UBA4204. The sequence continues at coordinate 34,007 of NZ_DFTU01000100.1, forward strand.
TGCAGATTTACCAACGGCCAAAAAAAATTATTCAGACATCCTGCAGCAAATCGTACTGGAGGAGCTTGATATTTGTGATTCAGAAGAAAGCTTGCTGGCAAATCTGGAACAACGACTGAAAGACTGCACGATGGGAACCCACTTTTATGTGGCAGGCAGCGAAGCTTTTATGTGGCAAGTTTTGCAGAAAACCCGTGCTGCTGGTGTTCAGGATGTTGATGTGCAGAAAGAGTTGTGCGGCACATTGGCAAGGCCGGTGTATTGTGTTCATTGCAAAACCATTACCCGTGATGTTCATCACAATGTCTTCCCATGTAGCAATTGTGGTCGACATCTGTTTGTCCGTGACCATTTTTCCCGGCGTCTTGGTGCGTACATGGGGGTGATGGTGGATGCAGAGGAGCCTGGCAACATTCCACAGATTGAAGAGGTTTATCCATGAGTATCCTGAACGTAAAAGTGGCCGATGTCGAACAGGTCACCGATATGGTGAAACATTTCACGCTGGTTCAAGAAAATGGCCAGCCGTTACCGAGGTTTTCCGGTGGCAGTCATGTAGTAGTGTCGATGAACATCAATGGTCGAATCCATCGTAATCCTTATTCACTGATGGGATCTCCGGAAAATACTGATAGTTATCATATTTCAGTGCGTCGACAGGAAAATTCGCGTGGTGGTTCGGTATTCATGCATGACGGCGTCGAAGTAGGAGCCAAGTTGCAGATAACCTATCCCGTCAATCTGTTCAGTCTTTCCAAGTTAGGAAAAAAACACATTCTGGTTGCCGGCGGTATCGGAATTACGCCATTTATGTCGCAAATCGCCGATTTAAACCGACTCGGTGATGAGTATGAAATGCATTACGCCTTCCGTTCAGCTGAGCATGGTGCTTTTGTAGAACAACTACAACAAATGTGTGGTGATCGATTGCATCTGCATATTGAAAGTGAAGGACAGCGAATTAATTTCCATGACCTTCTATCCAACCAACCTCTTGGTACCCATATTTATGTGTGTGGTCCAGAGCCGATGGTCAATGCATTATTACTGACAGCCAAAGATTTAGGCTGGCCAAAAACGCATGTTCATAGCGAGCAGTTCCTGGCACCACCTATCGGTGATTCGTTTCGAGTGCAACTCGTCAAGTCCAATATGGAAATTGAAGTCCCTGGCGATATGAGCATGCTCGAAGCAATGGAAGAGGCTGGTCTGGAACCTGATTTTCTCTGCCGTGGCGGTGCATGTGGGCGCTGTGAAGTCGAAGTTCTGGAGTGCGATGGTGCACTGATGCATAACGATCATTATCTGTCTGATGCCGAGAAAGCGTCTGGCAACAAAATCATGCCCTGCGTCTCCAGGGCCCGCTGTCAGAAATTATTACTCAATATCTGAGGACGTCTTATGAATACTCCAGCCTTTAAAAAAGAAACTTTCCGTGACGATTACACTTTCCGTAATTCACCTGAGGCAATACGGCGTTTTCCATTTCCGTTTGCCGAAGATGAATACATGTACAGCGTCAATATCGAGCAGCATGTATCTACCAACCCGGGATCGGTTTTTGAATATGCCATCGATATTGATGAGCATTACATCGCCGAATGTGAGGATCGACGTCTGACTCTTGAACGCGATCCTACGCGTTATATTGCATTGCCACACATGATGGACGCTCAATGGGACATGGTCGAACTGATCATGGATTCATTGTCGACAGATTATCCCCAATGGTTTGAACTGACCAAAAACGGCAATCAATGGCATTGGATTAACAAACCACTGGAAATTGATCAGACCTTTACTTTTGGTGATACCAGTACATTGCCAATGGAGCCGTTTGAATACATCAGCCGTCAGGTACAGGGTGACTGGATCATCATGGATCATCGCGACGACGACTTGTTTGCTGATATGGGTATGGTCACCAGTCAGGCCGACTGGTCAATCGCTTTTGATGCCGGAATGTCTTTCAAAGAGTGGCATGGCCCGGTTCCACAAGCGAATGAAATCGGCATTTTTGACCGGGCATTGAAATATTTGCTGCATCTGCAATATGGCAGTCCGGTGCGCCGACTTAACTGGACCATGACAGTGAATCCACGTCTTGATACTTCTCCTGAAGAGTTTCCATTATGGGGACCGGATAACGCTTCTGTTACTCCGGAAAATGTCGGAGAGAAAGTGCACCTTCGTGTTGAATTGCAGGCGCTATTCCGTCTGCCACGTAGTAATGCGATTGCCTTCAGTGTGCGTGGTTATCTTATCAGCCTCGATGAATTGATCACTTATCCAAAATGGGCAAAACGGCTACGTCGGGTGCTGACTAATCTGCATCCTGATCTCTCCGAATATAAGGGCCTGGATCTTTATCGACAAACCGTTATCGATTATTTGGAACCATTAGAAGACGGAGCCGAACTGGGATTGGGTACCCAGCCGGAATAAATTTCCTTTCAAAGAATATGGGCTTTCGTCCATAGCACTGGCCGCTGGCTAATGCCGGCCAGCGGTTCGCATTACCTTTAAAAACCCAGAAGGAAACAAAAATGAAAATGAGAAATATGGTGGTATCAGGGTTGGCCGGGATGAGCTTAATGACGAGCGCATCAGTATTTGCCGAAACAACCTCGCCACATAGTGTCAGTGCCAATGTCGGTCTGTTCAGTCAATACAATTTCCGTGGTATTGATTTTAGTGATGAAGACGTGGCTCTGCAGGGTGGCTTTGACTATGCTCATACCAGTGGCTGGTATGCGGGCGTATGGGCTTCCAGTCTGGAAGAAGATCTTAATGTGGGTAACAGTCTTGAAGTAGACTTTTATGGTGGTTATTACCATCAGTTTACCGATGACTTTAGTGTCGATGTGGGTATATTGCAGTTCTACTACCCTGATCGTGAGAAAGTACCAGGCTTGGCCGGTGGTAGTGATGAAGATTTTGATACCACAGAAGCCTATGTGGCTGGGACTTGGAAATGGTTTACTGCTAAATATAGTCGTACGCTGACAGATTGGGGCGGTGTCAATAACAATACTATGGGTGCTGACGCAAATGGTGATTCCAAAGGCACAGGGTACTATGAATTGAATTTCGCTTACGGTTTGCCAATGGGCTTCAATTTGTCAGCGCACGTTGGTCGTCTGGATGTCGAAAATTACAGTGAATATGATTACACAGACTACCAGATTGGTCTGAGTAAAGACCTAACGATTGCTGGTTCTGAAGGTTGGACTGTAGGTGTGAACTATACCGATACCAACGCTGATGAAGACTGGTGGGGCGATCGTGGTGACGACCAATTTATCGGATATATCTCACGCAGTTTCTGATTTAGCTTACTAAATGTATCACAGTCACAGCTCCCCTTAATTAAGGGGGGCTGTTATTTTATTAAATCGGGTCTGTTTTCAAGCATTTCACGTAGTCCAAACTCAAGTTGAGAGGAAGTATCGTTACTCAGATCGATAACAACACCTTCCAGGGCTAGCAATTCACCACTGGCAGAAAAGATACCTTCACCTTGTTCCATCACCCAACGGGTTTTGTTGGTGCGAGTACAGATACGATAGATCATCTGGAATTTTCGCTGTTTGGCTATTTGTTCCTGTACATGTTCCCAACAACGAGGTCGATCTTCGGAATGAATCAGCTGCATATAGGTGACATTGTTTGAGTTTATCAGCTCGTAAGGCTGATATTCAGTGACTTCAAGGCAACTATCGCTGACAAATTCAAATGTCCAGTCACGATCATTTTTACAACGGTAAACCATGCTGGGAATATTAGTCATAATCATATCTACGGGTGAGTGACGATTATGTTTCTGCGCTGCTTCAAGTTGCTTGAGCTGAGTGATATCGGTCAACGTGCCAATGACACTGGAACGTTCACCTTTAAAATTGGAACTGCGGGAAGCACGGATTTCGACCCATCGATATGAACCGTTTTTGGTAATGACACGACATTCGATTTGAAAATATTGACGTTTTCCCTGAATAAGTGAATTCATTCTTGATTCAACAAGTAAAATATCTTCAGGGTGTATAAAGCTTAAAAAAGGTTTGTTTATTGATTCTGAAACACTAAAGTCAGTCAATATTTCCCAGGCCGTATTTGCATATATAATATCCTGATCGACATTGTTTATAAAAATGATTTGTCTGATATTATTTAAGAGGCTTGGGAAATTGAATTTTTCTGATTTTAATTCTGAATCATTTTGCGCTTGTGTGATGGAAGAAAATTGGAGCAAATTAAGGTTTGATTGACCCTCGGAGTTGAGTGGTGAAAGTGATATATGTACGGGTATGGTCGTGCCATCGACATATAGCATACGTAGCGTAAGTGTCTGATGTGGTTCATGGTTGGTTTTCATATGTCGCATGAAATTAGTCAACGCAGCATGATTACTGGGGTGCACCATATTGGTCAGTGGCATATTAGTGACCAGTTCGCGCATACCATTCATTCCCAGCTCACGTAGGAAGGCATTATTGGCAAAAATGATATTAAAACCATCAATAACGGCAGAGGGTGTTGATAGCCGTTTTGCAACATCATTTGCCCAACCGAGATTCTTGTCTGATGGCTGATTGCCAGCCAGCATCAGTTTCCGTTGGCTACGAGGATAAAAAGCAATGGTAAGTACAGCAGAAAATAATGCTGCAAATATGGCTGCCGCCACCGCAAAATGTATTTTGAATGGGGCTGTGCTGTCCCACCATGTACCAAATACGATGGCTGTGATCATGCTTAACATGATCATGGTAAATATAATGAGACCCATTGTTCTGACCCTTGAGAACAGCTTTATCGGGAAGCCCGGTTTTGAAGAAATTTGACCTGAAATATATTTTTAAAAGCATACGCCAAAGAGCTGTTTTTTCCAAGCTGATTACGTTGCTTTTATGTATTGCAATGACAGTGCTTTTAATTCAGGCAGGAACTTT
>NZ_DFTU01000100.1:39129-40989 GCF_002379485.1 Methylophaga sp. UBA4204
TCAAATGAAAAAAAATTACCTGGATATTGAGGATGAATCTGTTGCCTGGATGCTTAATCAGGAAAATGATGCATTAAAAGTGGCGCTTGAGGATATTAAACAAGCCCAGAAAAACTTTGATGGCGTAGCAGAACTGAACATTCGTATGGCCACTCAGCTCAGATTGGCTGAAAATGTTTTGGATTCTTATAAAGAGCTGGCGGATGCTTTGCATCGGGATAGTGAAATCAAAATTTCAGTGATCGCTTTGCTTAATATCATCAGCCTGCTATTTCTCTACAGCTGCATCATTGCCATTATGTTGGGAGCGAAAAATTTTCTGGTTGAACGCATGGATAGGTTACAGACCTTCCTGATGTTCAAGTTCCCTGCTCAAAAGCAGGAACCAAATGCTGATGAGTTTACTCGCCTGGAGCAACGTATTTTTGAAATGACAGCCAAAATAGAAGGCTATGCCTCACAGGTTGCATGGGCCGAACGTACCAATGAAAAACTGCTTATTTTATTGCGTTCTCATGAGTTTATTCTTAATTTCATTGAGACGACCAGCCATGAAATTCTAAGTGAAAAAACGTTGCTCAAAGTGATTTATTCACTTGAACGAGCGATGAATTTTTCTAATGTTGCGATTATTTACACCGATGACGCAGCGGTTATTTCCAGTGAACAAATCATTTTTTCGCATCATCCGCCGCCAAAACTGGATAATCAAAGATTCGATGAATTGCACCGTAACAACATGTCCAGTTATATGGAACAGAATTCGGAAGGTGAAGAAATTCGCTGTGTGGGAGTGACATTCAGTGGGCCCGCGTCAGCACTTGGGATCTTGTTGATTGAGACAGAAAAAGACAGATTTCTGGAAAATACCGAAATCCAGGTACTGGAAATTACTGCAAAACTACTGACGATGGCCACCAAATTTCACAGTCATGATGAAGAGGGACGTCGGCTGGCTGTCTTGGAGGAACGTGCCGCGATTGCCCGAGAACTGCATGACTCCCTGGCACAATCCTTATCCTTTATGAAGATCCAACTGGCTCGGCTTCAGTCGGCTGGCGATAACAAGATAAAAAGTGCCGAGATGATAGGTGAGCTTCGGCAAGGTCTTGATTCGGCTTATCGCGAGCTACGTGAACTGCTTACCACCTTCCGGGTGCATATGGACTTGCGGGGTTTGGGGTATGCTATTCAAACCACGATTGATGAGTTTTCACAGCGTTCCAGTATCAACATCAATCTTGATTATCGACTTGTCAACTGCCGTCTGACGGTCAATGAAGAATTTCATATGTTACACGTGCTCCGGGAGGCACTATCCAATATCGTGCGGCACTCTAAAGCAAAGAATGTAGCGATATTCCTGGAGCTACGTAAAAATGGAAATGTTGTATTAACCATAGAAGATGACGGTATAGGTTTTACGGCTAATACCAACACCTATGATCATCATGGTCAGATCATCATGAAGGAACGTGCCAATAGCCTGGGAGGGGATCTTGAAGTGATGGCCAAACGCCATGGAGGCACTCGAGTTCGATTGGTGTTTACACCAAAGTCAGTACAATAATTATAGCGAGAGAAAAACATGACTGAGAAAATAAGAGTACTTCTGATTGATGACCATCCTTTATTTCGTAAGGGTGTTGGACAGATCATTTCGGATGATCCGAGTTTTGAAATTGTGGGTGAAGCAGCTTCAGGTCAGGAAGGGATAGATCTGGCCCTTGAGGTTAAACCGGATCTGGTTTTATTGGACCTTAATATGAAAGGCATGGATGGGCTGGAAACATTACGACGTTTCAAAGAGACAGACTTGGATGCTCATTATGTCGTTCTGACGGTCTCGGATGCGGAAGA
>NZ_DFTU01000100.1:41146-41503 GCF_002379485.1 Methylophaga sp. UBA4204
TACAGGACAGCATGACCGAAATATTAAAGAAAGCATTCATAGACCCGCAGCATAAAGTGAGTGCGGATGAGGTCAATCTGACGGTGCGTGAAAACGAAATTCTGGAATGTCTGGCTGAGGGAATGAATAATAAGACCATTGCCCGAAAATTGGACATTCGTGATACCACTGTCAAAGTGCATATCAAAAATATCCTGCGCAAACTGAATCTTACTTCACGTTTGGAGGCGGTGGTGTGGAAGCATCAACAGGATGGCAGGTAACTACTGAATAAATTAATGCCGACAATCCTCAACCAGGATTGCCGGCAATAATTACTGGATTTACAAAGGTCAACACGCCCTAGCAAATTACAGT
>NZ_DFTU01000100.1:41771-42335 GCF_002379485.1 Methylophaga sp. UBA4204
AACACGCCCTAGCAAATTACAGTGCTTTACGCTGACCTACAAAGAAACCAACACCACGTGTCGGAGTTTCAAAGGTAATGGTTTCACCGTTGCCAAAAAACAGCACGTCACCGACAGTGGCATGTACTTTCTGACCGGATTCATCCGTAATAAAGAATTCACCTTCTGCGACATACTTCATTTCTTCGTAATCGTAGGTATATACCAGTGGTTTATCCGTTTTGTTCAGGTGAAAAAAACCGGCACAAAGTGTTTTGTCCTGGCTGTTTGAAACGATGCTGTCACCTAATGTGGCATTAATACCATCAAGGCCCATTGTTGGTTGTGGGTCTTTAACAGCCTGTTTTTTAATTTTCATAAAATGTCTCCTTCGTTAGTGACGGTCCGATTAAATAACGTCACTGGATTAGGGACAATCCTTCTGAAGTAGTACTCAGTTTGTATAGCCTTTTATAAACAGTAACTTGGCATGTTTTTAGTAAAGATACCTGTTTAAAATCAGGTATAGAAGATCCGCAGATTGTCAAAATACGTTTTCTGAATTTTTATTGCGAAAACAATTTA
>NZ_DFTU01000100.1:42471-43072 GCF_002379485.1 Methylophaga sp. UBA4204
ATTTTTATTGCGAAAACAATTTAGTTTTTCTTATAAAAAAACAAAGCCATTTCTTCACCCCAAATAATGCCAAATCGCTAAAAAGTAAGCCATATCAACGGCTATTACCCCCTAAGTAGTAATTAGTCTGACTAATAGACACACCTTTGACCGGGGAATAGATTCGATCCCCTGCGGTTGAATTCCCATCCGCAGCTAAAAATATAATAAGGGATACTTTTATGGAAACAGAAGTCGCAAATTTGTTTGCCGAGCAGGTTAGTCTGGGAATGCTTGTGCAAAATCTGGTGTATGCCTCGGGTACCGTCGGGGCTATTTTTGTTGTGATTGGTTTAATGCTGATTGATGTGGGGGGAGTCCGAAGACGTAATATCTTTAATGCCACGATAGAAAAAATGGTTGGTTTTTTTATCGGTTTTACGGCTTACTTTCTGATTGGTTTTGCTTTTTGGGCATCACAATATTACATCATGGTAGATTACACCCTGGTAGATACCATTAAAGACTGGTGGGCCGGCGGTGGACTTTCAAATTCAATGGCGCAAAATGTGGATCCGGCAGTTTTTCCGGGTTTGAATAACTTCCAGATCTTTATTTTCTT
>NZ_DFTU01000100.1:43219-43572 GCF_002379485.1 Methylophaga sp. UBA4204
ATGAAAGCATCGGCTTATTACATCACTGCTTTTGTCGCCACCATTGTTTCATCCATTTTGAGCTGGATTACTTGGGGTTCGGTCGGTCCACTGACTAATTTGGGCTTCCATGACTTCTTTGGTGTAGGTTTCGTTTATCTATTCCCTGCCGGTATGGCAATGGTGTTTTCACGTACACTAAGACCTCGTCCAGGCATGTTCTCGGCTCATCCTAAGGTCTCTGAATACCGCCCGCCAAATCTTGGTCTGCTGACAGTGGGCATAATGACAATTTTCGCCGGCCTGCCGATGATTATTCTGTCATGTCTGTTCTTCTTTGACCCAGGTGCATTGGCAGTGAGTGTGACCATGGC
>NZ_DFTU01000100.1:43754-44392 GCF_002379485.1 Methylophaga sp. UBA4204
AAGTTCAGCTATTTACTGCTGGGTCCATTGGCAGGTTATGTCGCTGGTGCATCAGGTTTTGACGTGTATGTACCATGGCAAATGTTTTTGGTCGCACTGGGCGCGCCAATTGTTGCTTATGTCATTTATGAGTTTTTGCAAAAAAGACAAATTGATGAACATAAATTATTGCCATTATTTGCCGGTGTAGGTTCCTATGGTCTTATCATGACAGGGCTATTGCATATCGGTGTACCACGTGGTGGTTATCTCGGTATTGAAGAAGGTGCGTATGCGTTCCAGCATGGTGAGATTGGCGTGGTAATGCAGTTGGTAGGCATCGTGGTCAGTCTTGGCTTCGGTATTATTACCGCCTTGGTATTGTCCTTTGTTCTGAAGCATACCACTGGTTTGGATGTATCGGATGATGCACAGGCGGAAGGTCTTGATAAAGTTTATTGGGACATTGAGCCGGATGTTGATCCAGTTACTGACAACAAATCCTGAGTTTGATGTGAAATAGGGTTAGTTCGCCTTATTGCACTTCTAAAAAATCCGGCTTCGGCCGGATTTTTTTGTTCAGTACATATAATTCATTGATACTGGATGCTAACTATCAGATTTTTGGCAAAAAACTTGTGTTTACCAAGGAGATATCT
>NZ_DFTU01000100.1:44498-45574 GCF_002379485.1 Methylophaga sp. UBA4204
ACGGCCATGCGAGATGTGATGGAGGGTAAGACACCGGGCGCTTTTTATAGTCGCTATGGGATGAATCCCACTATCACGGCCCTGGAAGCTAAACTGACTCAATTAGATAAAGCTGAAGCCAGCCTGGCATTTTCTTCCGGAATGGCAGCAATTTCCGCTCTGTTTATGCATTTTTCTACTCAGGGTATTCTTTGTGTTGGGGATGTATATGGCGGCACTCAGCAGCTTTTAAGCAAACAATTGCCAGCACTGGGTATCAAGACATTCTCACTGCAGAAAACAGATCTGAAAGCAGTAGAAGCTTTACTGCAAGCTGAAAAACCGGCCTTGGTGTTTATCGAAACGCCGAGTAATCCCACATTACAGTTACAAGACATCCATCGGTTAGCAAAACTGGTACATGAATACGATGCGTTGTTAGCGGTAGACAATACGTTTGCAACGCCTGTTAATCAGTGCCCGATTGCGCTTGGGGCAGATTTTACTGTGCAAAGTGCAACAAAGTATCTGGGTGGTCACAGTGATTTGACTGCCGGAGTCTTATCCGGGCCTGTTGTGCAACTCGAGGCGATCAACGATTGGCGTAAAAATCTCGGTCAGACGATCTCGACGGAAGTTGCACACAAACTATCCCGCAGCCTCCTTACATTGGCACTCAGGGTAGAACGGCATAATTTTAATGCTCAGCGTGTTGCTGACTATCTGGAAACACATCCAAAGGTCCGTAAAACCTGTTATCCCGGATTAAAGGGACATCAAAAACATGATTTTATTCACCAGCAAATGTCCGGTTTTGGCGGTATGGTCAGCTTTTATATTGATGGCGACGCCGCAATGGCCGAGCGTTTCGTTGATCTTCTGAATGTATTTGCCATAGCGCCCAGCCTGGGGGGCGTAGAAAGTCTTGCTACCCAGCCGATTTACACCTCTCATTTTGGTTTATCAGAAGAAACACTTAAACAGGCTGATGTGGACGGCAGCCTGATCAGGTTGTCAGTCGGACTGGAAGATATCAAAGATTTGATTAATGATCTGGAACAGGCGTTCAGTCGCTGCTAGGGCGTGTTTATCTTTCA
>NZ_DFTU01000052.1:0-3441 GCF_002379485.1 Methylophaga sp. UBA4204
GGACGAAAAAATAGCCGCCAGCAGTAATGGCTAGCAAAGATTAATATACTTGGGTTCATAACATTTCCATCTCCTTACAGACCAGACGTTTCTGATTGGTCTGATAACATATTGCAGAATTATCCCCGTTACGGAGCGCCTGAATGGTAGAAGATTTGATCAGCAAACTTGATTCAATGACTGATAAACGCCGAGTTGTATTGTTGTTTTCGACGGAAGATGAATCAACTGTTCAAGAACAGATTCTGCCGAAATTACCTGAACAGCAATGGGATATTGAGCTCAGCAGCTTTGAGTTGGAGCAGTCATGTCAATTTGATGATGATCAGCTGGTCATCAGCTATCTGAATGATGAGTTGCTGCGTAAGTTGATGCTAAAGGCACGTGAGCAGAAATGGACGATTGGGCTGTTACCGCATCCCGAGATGAAACATGCCCGCTATGGTTTTGGGATTGCCGCCAATTTTGACGATGCACTTAGCGATATTGTGAATAACGATGCTTCGCAACTGGATTTGTTGCTTTGTAATGAAAGACCGGTGTTCAACTCTGTGATTGTAGGGCAGACCTTTACTTTGGTCCCTGGCGAAGCAATGGTAGAAGCATTCTTGGTGAGGGTAAGACGCTTCTGGCGATTGATGCGTAGTCTCAAAGAGGTGCGTTTTACACCGTTCACTATTACCACTCAGAAAGAAAAAGTGATTGAAACAGCAGCCTTTGGCGTGGTGGCAGTTGAGCATGGCCGAAGCTCAGTATTGTCCCGCCGTTTTATGCCCGATTCCAATGCCAATGATGGCATGCTGCATGCACTGGTGTTGGCGCCAAGAAGTGTCTTTGAAATGCTCAGGTTTCTGTTTGCCTCTTTGTTTATGCGAACTATCTGGAGCCGAAATAACCCGGCGTTTGTCGGCTTTATTAAAAGTAGCCAGCTTACGTTGGAAACCAATAAACCCATCCAATACAGTCATGATGAGATGGTCTCCGAGGCACAGCAACTGCAGTTCAAAGTAGAGCGGCGGACTATTCGGTTGATACCCGGCAGGCTACTGGCGTTATCGGAAAGTGGTGGGGATCAGAAAGAAGTTATTCGCACCCAGGCATTGCCGTTGGGCAAAGCGCGTAATGAACTGGTCAGTTATCCATTGCCATGGATGCATCATGCTGCGCCGGAAGAGTTCAAAGATTTATTTATGATGATGCGCGAAAGCGCAAAGGCTACTCCAGCCTATTTAACGTTGATGGTGTTATCCACTTTGCTGGCGGCTTTTGGCCTGTTTGCCAATTCTATTCCAGTCGTTATCGGTGCGATGATTCTGGCCCCATTGATGGGCCCGATTATTTCTATGTCATTAGGCACCCTGCGCCAGGATGAAAATCTGATGATCGATAGTGGTCGCAGTATCGCTATTGGCACCGGGCTCGCCTTACTTTGTGCCATGCTGATTGCCTGGTTTATACCGTTGAATCATATCAATAGTGAAATCGCCGCACGAATCAGTCCGACCTTGCTGGATTTAGGTGTGGCCGTGGTTTCGGGAATTGCCGGTGCCTATGCTCATGCGCGTGCTGAAGTGGCTAAAAGTCTTGCCGGTGTCGCTATTGCTGTAGCCCTGGTGCCACCGCTGGCGGTTGCTGGTATTGGCTTGGGTTGGTTCGACTTGACCGTGTTTTTTGGTGCTTTCCTGTTATATCTGACGAACCTTGTTGGCATTATTCTGGCAGCGTTAATCACCTTTATGATTCTGGGTTACAGTCCATTTCATCGAGCGAAACGTGGTTTGATGCTGACGCTGGTGATGGTGGCTATTCTGGCGGTTCCGCTGGCTTTCGGTTTTGAGCGGATGGTGGCCGAAAATAATGTGTTACGTCAGTTGGATGGCCAGGAAATAGCAGGTGTCAAACTGGTGGATGTCAATGTGAGACCACGTGATCCAGTGATAATCAGCTTGACCATGGTGTCAAAAACCCCAGTGGATCATGCCGTGATGGATGAAGTAAAACAGGAAATTGAACGCCGTTTACAACAACCAGTGGTGTTGGAAATTGCTGTCAGGGTGGTTCGATAAATAATAGCTCAGACACAGATTTCTGTGTCTGAGCTTTCCGTCATCAAGGCTTACGAAAACGTAAGGTCATTCGATCACTTTCACCAATGGCCTGATATTTCGTTTTATCTGTTTCATTATCTACGCGCAGGTTGGGTGGCAAGGTCCAGACACCATTGGGATGATCCGCCGTATCTGCCGGATTCGCGTTGATTTCAGACTTTTCTTCCAGTACAAAGCCAGCATTTTCAGCCAGTGAAATCACATATTCTTCAGTGAGATAACCACTTTTCTTCATCACAGCAAGCGGCGTTCCCGGTTTGGCCCGATGGTCAGTCACACCCAGAATACCGCCGGATTTTAATGCTGTGAAAATGGCATTAAAGGCCTGGTCGGCAAAATCACCCTGCACCCAGTTATGAACGTTGCGAAAGGTTAAAACAGCATCCAGACTTTGTGGAGCAGCAAATTGCCAATCGCTTTCCGGGCCAAATTCGGTGACAACTACTTCGTCATATAGCTCTGGAGAGGCTTTTAGCCAGGTATTGTATTCCTGGCGAAGATTTTGTCTGTAGGCCGATTGTGTGTCCTCAGGAAAACCGGCTGCAATCAATTTTCCCTTACCATGTTTTAACCATGGGGCAAGGATCTCCGTATACCAGCCACGTCCTGGCCATATTTCAGCGACATGCATATCAGCGGTGATGCCGAAGAACATCAAGGTGGCTGAAGGATGGCGAAACATATCACGTTGCTTATTGGCTTCTGACCGTGAAGGACTGTCAATTGTTTTCTCTAATAACGCCTCTGCCATAACAGGTTGACCAAGTGGCAGTAAACACAATAATAATAAAGAAGAAAAAATACGCTGCAAACTCATAGAAATTTTCCTTTTTAAATTTAAGTTAATACGTAACTAACAGACTGCATGATACGCTCATGGTTGCAACACCCCTTTAAGAACGAGATTGATTTGTCTTCTGGCAGCTTAGCGGGTAGTTTTAAGGGAATATCGCAAAGTAACAGACGAATATTCCTTGTCTGACTCTAGCTGAGTGTCCGGATATAACGCATTGTGAAGAAACCATAAAACGCCTATGTCAGATAAAAATGAAAAACTTAAGATTGCTCTGTTAAATATCCATGGTCTTATTCGTGGTCATGATCTCGAACTTGGTCGAGATGCCGATACTGGCGGTCAGACACTGTATGTGCTTGAGCTGGCTCAGGCTTTGTCTGAGCAGGAAAAGGTCGGTGAAGTTTTACTAATTACCAGACGAGTCGAGGATGATGAGGTTTCGCCTGATTATGCCCAGCCTATTGAAGAGCTAAACGAAAAATTACGTATCATAAGAATTGATGCCGGGCCTGAAGAATATCTGGCCAAAGAACAAAT
>NZ_DFTU01000049.1:0-175 GCF_002379485.1 Methylophaga sp. UBA4204
CTCGCCTGTTGATGGTGCAGTGGCAAATCAATTACCCGATCCGGTGCCTGAAGAGATTAAAGAGGAACGTCTGGCCCGCTTTATGGCGAAACAGGCAGAAATCAGTGCCTACCGGCTGCAACAGAAAGTTGGGAAACGCGATTTTGTGATTATCGATGAAGTTGTTGAAGAAGGT
>NZ_DFTU01000049.1:311-1081 GCF_002379485.1 Methylophaga sp. UBA4204
TCGATGAAGTTGTTGAAGAAGGTGCCGTCGGGCGGAGCCGTGCTGATGCCCCTGAGATTGATGGCCAAGTCTTTATTGATCACGCCACCCATTTAAAAGTGGGAGATATTGTTGAGGTGGAATTTGAAGAAGCCGATGAGCATGACCTCTGGGCAAGACTGGTTTAGAAGTGGTTTATACTTAATCTGCAAGGCATAGTATTAAGAAAATATAGCCCGGCAGCGTGGTTGGAAAAGCATTATGCCGGATCGTTGCTGATCTATTATTCATGGCTTGTTGAAGAAAAAGCACCTCTCCAGCAATGATGCAGATTAAGAACTGATACGGTTTTTCCCAGAGTCTTTAGATTGATAAAGTGCATTGTCGGCGCGGATCGACAAGCGCATAGCTGATTCTCCCTGACGCAACTGCGCTACCCCAAAACTCGTGGTGATAGTAGCGCGTTTATCCAATTTGGCATCCACGATCAATTGTCTTAATTTTTCAGCGGTATGGGCTGCTGCTTCGAGGCCGGTATTCGGTAACAAAATCATAAACTCATCACCGCCCCAGCGTGCCAGCAAATCGATTTCGCGAATATTCTTTTTTAATAAACGACTCATCTGAACCAACACCATGTCTCCATTGGCATGGCCAAACTCATCATTTACGATTTTAAAATCATCGATATCGAGGGCAATTATTGAGAGTGGTTGCTTGAAACGCTCAGCCCGCTCGACTTCCAGCTCCAGTGTTTTTTCCAAACGATATCGGTTGGCTACACCCGTAAG
>NZ_DFTU01000049.1:1202-9549 GCF_002379485.1 Methylophaga sp. UBA4204
ACACCCGTAAGTGTGTCTGTTTCAGCGAGGCGTTGAACTTCGGCAATCTTGCTTTCCAGTTCAGCGTTGGTTTGAATCAACTGGTGAGTACGTTCTTCGACCAGGTCTTCCAGAGAATGATTTTGTTGCGCCAGCCGATCCAGGTTGAGTTTTCGTTCATTGATATCCCGATGGGCGCCAATCATTCTTGCAACAGAACCATCTTCATTCCATTCGATAATTCTGGCACGGTCTTCTACCCACAAATAACTGTTATCAGCCTTTTTCAGTCGGTATTCAATCTGGTATGAACTGCTATGATTATGTATGTAGTTATCGAAGTGGGCTAATACACGCTGATGATCTTCTGGGTGCAGATTTTGCTCCCAGGATGCTACGCTGGCAGGAAGAGTGGCGGCGCTATAACCCAACATTCTGAACCAACCGGGACTACGATAAACGTATCCGGTATTTGCATGCCAGTCCCACACACCATCGCTGATTATGTCCAATACGACTTGCAGACATTGATCGTCTACCTCGCCCAGCCCCGTCTTCATACCCAATCCTTAGTAATCAAACACTTAAGAGCGGAAGTATCTTATAAATATTTATGTGATGCAAGTCACAATATTATTTGGTTGTCGAGAGAGACAGATAATCATAGGAAATGACGATAAATAAGATAGTAATCAGTATTGAGAATGTGGAGCCCAAATATAAAAAATATGGTGACCTGAGAAGACCTCAGGCCACCATTATTCATAGCCATTTAAACTGCTGTTAATTTTCGCTTAAGTCACAATCGTGCTGACGAGATAGGCTGTATAAGCGACAAACACCAGCATTAACGCACTACCTTCAACGCGATTGATACGCCCTTGTCTTCCGCGAAAACCAAAGCCAAAGATAAATATCGCTATGGTCAGACCAGCCATAACGGCAATATCCCGTGTAAGTATTTCTGCTGGAACACCAAAAGGATGAATCAATCCTGCGATACCCACTACAGCCAGGGTATTAAACAGGTTTGAGCCAATAACATTACCCAGCGCAATATCATGCTCGCCTTTTTTTACAGCAATCAGTGATGAGGCCAGCTCGGGTAATGATGTTCCGATGGCCACGATGGTCAAACCAATAATCAAATCACTGACACCAAACGCTACGGCAATTTCTACTGCGCCCCAGACCAAAATTCGTGAACTGATAATCAAAAAAATCAGACCGATAAATAACCAAATCAATGCTTTTTTCAAGCTCATTGATTCTGTATTGAATTCAGCTTCCATTTCGGTACCGAATGCATCTGGTGATTTCTTCATGCCCTGATAAATGGTCCAGCCCATCAACATAAAGAACACCAAAATCAACACTCCGGCATCCAGACGCGACAATGAACCATCAGCTAACTGCCAGGCAGCCAAGGCGGTCACTGCGATTAGAATCGGCAACTCTTTGCGCAACACTTGTGAATGCACTGCAATCGGACTGAGTACTGCGGTCAGGCCCAGAATTAACGCAATATTGGTAATGTTTGAACCATAAGCATTGCCCAGAGCGAGGCCAGGATTGCCTTGCGTTGCGGCCAATGCAGAGACCACCATTTCCGGTGCTGAAGTACCGAAACCGACTATCACCATGCCGATTAGTAACGGCGGCATACCGAAGTAGCGGGCAGAAACTGCGGCACCATCAATAAATCGATCAGCACTCCATACTAATAAAATCAAACCAAAAATCACCGCAGCAAAGGCAAGTGTCATATGTTCTCCGGAAAAAATATTGAGGAATTTATAGCGTTATTATCAGGGGTGAAACCGTTCGCTGGCAATTCGAATCTGTTAACGACGGGTCAATCGTACATGGCGACGCAGTATACGTTGATTTTCACGTTGCACATCGTCACGTTTACGCCATGACCATAAACGATCCCGGCTTTGTTTTGAGGTATCTTTGATATCAACAATGGGATACGGGTAATCTCTCCCCAACTGAAAATTTAACATCATTTCCTCCATAGGTGTGATTTCCCATGGTCGGTGAATAATTTCATTAGGTAAATCGCAGAGTTCGGGTAACCATTCACGGATAAACTTACCCTCGGGGTCCTGTTCTTCAGCTTGCTTGGTTGGATTATAAATACGAATGGTGTTGGTGCCCGTAACCCCTGCCTGCATTTGTAGTTGTGGATAATGAATACCCGGCTCAAAATCCAGAAACACCCGGGCCAGATGATAGGTTCCGCGCCGCCAGTCAATATGCAGCTGATGACATAAAAAACTGACCAACATGGCGCGCATTCGAAAATTGATATAGCCGGTTGCGTTCAGACAACGCATGCTGGCGTCGACCAGCGGATAACCGGTTTTACCATTTTGCCAGGCTATCAAATCAACTCCCGATTGCTTATCCTCTCGCCAGGGGAAAGATTGATAACCCTGGTTTACCGGCCGAAATTCCATTTCCGTTTCACTTTCAAATTTCTGCATAAAATGACAATGCCAGTGCAACCTTGAAGAGAGTGCTGCCAAGGCTCTTCGCCAGCCGGGGTCATTCCAGTGCTCCAGTAACTGTTGATAGACCTGTCGCAGGCTGATATTGCCCCAGGCAAGATACGGTGACATTCTGGAGCAGGATTGCCGACTCAGATCCGGACTGGAAATCTGTCGGTTATAAAGTTTGCCACGCTTGGCAAAAAATTCAGCCAACACTTTTTGCGCGGTCAATTCGCCACCATATTGAAAAAGCATATCCGTTTGCTGCCATTCGACCGGAGGCGTGAATGGTGTCATCTGCACCTCGGTAATAAAGTCAGCCTGTTGCCAATTACTTTCCGGCACGGATTGCCGCATGACCTGTTGCCAATGTTTATCCCAGTCCTCACGACTGTTTGCGGCACGAATGACCGCACCTTGTGGAAATTGATTCCAGCTAATTTGTTGATGTTTAAACTTTTTATGGAGAATTTTATCTCGCTCATAGGTGATGTTCAGACCTATTTCCTGATGACTGAAAACCGTATCAATCTGATAATACTGCTGTAATTGTTCAAAGACAGCTGGCGCTTCCCCCTCTATCACCACCACACTGGCTTTGTTTACTATCAGCTGCTGATCCAACTGTTGTAATGACTGCCAGACAAATCGCCAATGGCGCAGGCTGTAATGCGCATCATCCACCAGCGAGGGTTCCACAATATATAACAATAAAATGGGTAAATTCTGTTCACATGCAGCATTAAGCGCTGCATGGTCGGATAAACGTAAATCACGTTTAAACCAGACGACATTGATTAATTGACGGGTCATTTTTTGGGAGGAGGCATGATTGGCCAGTCAGCCGCATCAACTGAATCCAGCGGGATAATATCAATGTCTCCCTGCCAATGACGGATAAATTCACCATCTGGATCGTATTGCCGGGTTTGTTTTTCAATATTAAATTGCCGTCCACCTCGAGGATCAGCCCCTACTCCAGCAATATATTGCCAATTGCCCCAATTGGCAGCGACATCATAGTCAATTAATTGCTGCTCAAAATAAGCGGCGCCAAAGCGCCAATCCAGATTCAACTCATGAACAAAACAGCTGGCAACGATCTGCCGTCCCCGATTGGACATATAACCTGAAGCATTAAGTTGTTTCATACAGGCATTGACCAGCGGATATGGTGTATTACCGTTACACCATTTCTGATAACGTTCCGGGTAATAGCAACGTCGGCTTTTAGTGTTTTTTATTCCGTCAAAGCGAAATAATCTGGCGCCATAACGATGGGCATACCATTGAAAGTATTCCCGCCACAGTAATTCAAAGTAAATCCAGTAAGTCGAATCATTACAGACCTTAGTCTGTTCATAGTTTTTGAGCCGGGAAGCCAGATGTCTTACAGAAAGACAGCCTAACGCCAACCAGGGAGAAAATTTGGTTGAATTGGTCCAGCCGTCCAGTTCATTTCGCACAGTTTTGTAACTGGCTGGCAGGTCCTTGGAGAAATAATCATTGATATGTTTCAGTGCAGCCGTTTCCCCTCCAGTAAATTTTGAGGGTTGAAATACCGGCTGGGGAATCTCATCAACCGCAATTGGTCCTGGCGTTGGTGGCAATTGCTGAGGACTCGACATAGGCCTGGGCAGCACTAAATCTTCGACCTGTTTACGAAACTGGGTAAATGATGTTGGTAGTTGATTAAGTTGGAATGGTAAATCATCAGCAGAAAATAATGTGTGACTTGGTTCTGTCACGAATTCACGATCCGGAAATTGTTGTTGTAACAGCTTCCAGTGACGATTTTCATAAACACCTGCATGCTGGCTACGGGCAATAATATCGACGTTATATTTATTGATTAATTCTGTCAGCGCCAGGTGCGGGGTTTGTTGTTTGATAATCAGTACTTGTCCGACATGCTGAAGCTGTTGCTGCAGATCCTTTAGCGACTCGACTAAAAACTGTAAACGACGCTCCCCCATCGCCTTGGCATTCAACCCATTAGGTCTGAACCACTGTGGGTCCAGACAAAACACACAGATAAGTTTATCAACCGACTGCATTTTCCATAATGCAGGCTGATCATGCAGTCGCAGATCATTGGTGAACCAAAATATTCCTGTGGTCATAGGGTTTCAAAACTCCATTGGGATGAAAAGCTGACAGTTCAGAGACTGCAAAGAGAGATATAGGTTCGATGTTTCAGAACTAAGTAGCGTTGAGAACGTCAGAATGACAACCACTTTCAGTAGAGAACACAAAATGCATCAATTGACGGTATTCTTTGATGGTCAGTGCCCTTTGTGCACTAGAGAAATTGCTTTATTAAAACAATTTGATACGCGACAACGACTGCATTTTGAAGATATTCACGCCACTGACTTTGTTTATCGTTATCCCTACATTGATGTCGTTAGCGCCGATAAAAGATTGCATGGTCAATTGGCAAATGGGCAAATCATTACCGGGCTGGATGTGACGGCTAAAGCCTGGGGCCTTGTAGGTCATCATCGCTGGTTGCAGATATTACGCTGGCCGGTCATTCGCTGGTTTGCAGATTTAGCCTATCTGTTTTTCGCCCGGTTTCGTCATCCGATTGCCCGATTATTCGGTGATAAGTCCTGTCAGGATGATAACTGTAAGTTATAGGTTCTATTGATCTTTCAGTGACGACTATGAAAAATCAACAGACCCTCAAGTTATTCAGACTTCGGTCAACCAGTAACAACCAAACCGCGGGATGACCACTGTATTGCCAAACTTCTCGGGACTTTGTCCGGTAATAGCATCCACCAGATGCCCCTGATAGGATTGTGACCATCTCGGTAACTGGTCCAAATCCAGACGCTGAGATTGTTTATCGAAATTCGCAATCACCAAGACCCGATCGGCAGGTTTTTGCAGATGGTAACGCTCAAAAACAAACAAATGCGGATTATCTACCTCGACCAAATCCCGATTATTAAAATCAGCAAATGCATCCAGTTCTTTATGCACCGCAATGAGTGTCTTCAACTGGCTGAAAATCAGATATTCAACTGTACCCGGTACATTTCGCTGTTCAGCTTTTTTCCAGTCAATAAATGGTCGATGTACCCAGCGTGAATCATCCATTTTGACTGGATCATCACGATAACTTTCATCATTGGTTGTACCAATTTCATCGCCATAATAAAGTAACGGCAAGCCACCAAATGACAGAATCATGCTATGCAATAACACGATGATGCGTATCGCATCATCAATAGCCTGCTCATCTCCGATATCAATGGCATATTGCAACCCCACCAGCGAGGCCAGAGAGCCGGAAATACGGGCATCGCCGGTTTTATCATTCTGACCAAATGGTACACCTCTGGCGTGTGAATCAGCATATTGTCCGGTGAAATAGTCGATCAAAAAGCGTCTGTGTTCACGTGGCTCGTAACCTGCCAGCTCTATGTCTTTATCATCAAACCCTAGACCGATATCATCGTGGCAGCGGATGTAATTTAACCAGGTAGCGCGCTCCAGTTTTACCGGAAGACTTTTAATTCCCTGATTCAGCAGTCGGGCATTTTTGGTGGCCACTGCATCCCATAACAACGCCATAAATGTGGCGTTATAGGCAATTTCACATTCTTTGGCGATGACCGCATCTTCGCCAAAATATTTAGTCACTTCGACGGGAGCAACGATGGCCTCAGCAATAAACAATACACCCGGCGCTGTTACCTGACAGCAGTCTTTCATTAGCTGCAAAATCAGATGGGCTTCGCGTTCGTTCTGACAGGTACTGCCGATCTTTTTCCATAAAAATGCCACTGCATCCAGCCGCACAATATCGGCACCCTGGTTGGCCCAAAACAGGATAATATCGAGCATTTCTATAAATACGGTGGGATTGCTGTAATTAAGATCCCATTGATATTCATTAAATACCGTCATTACCCAGCGCTGCATTTCTTTGTTCCAGGTGAAATTACCTGGAGCTGTTTCCGGAAACACTTCAGGCATGCTCTGCTCAAACATATCCGGGACGTGACGGTTTTCAAAAGTATAAAAATAATCGCGATAAGGCGAATAACCATCACGTGCTTTCTGTGCCCACTCGTGCTGGTCAGAAGTGTGATTTAACACCACATCCATCACCAGCAACATATCACGTTGACGGAGATCACCAGCCAAACCACGCAGATCGTTGAGGTCTCCGGCACGGGGATCAATTTCACGGAAATTACTGACAGCGTATCCACCATCACTTTTCCCTTCAGGGCATTTCATGATGGGCATGACATGTACCAGATTAATACCCAAATCCTGAAAATAATGCAGATGTTCACGCATGCCTTGCAGATTTTTGGCGAACCCATTGCAATACAGCGCCATGCCAACCCACTTCTGACTGAGAAACCAGTTGTAATCCTGTTCCCGCTCTATATCCTTAGCACGTAATTCTTCAGACCGATCGATATATTGTCTGGCAAGTGTCTCAACAAGACGCTGGGCCTGTTCGGCAAAGTCCGGGCGTTTGCCATACAGCCTTTCAAATAACGAATGAATGGCGTAGAAGTTGGCACCCAGCCGCGTGTAGAAATAACGCAGATCATGTTTGGAAAACTCTGGTTCAATCTGATTCAGGATGGCATTCAGAAGTGAATGAGATTGCTGTTCGTACATGTAATTTCCTGATTAAAGAGTCGGATAATTCTGGGTGTGTGGTTATGTGAACTCAGAATAAAAAGCAGGATCCTCGCTGACCGCTCCCCGTAATCCTATCACTTTGCTGGCAAAATGCTGGGCATTCAATAAAATTTTCTGTACTGGCCAACCGGCTAACAACCCGTGAATATACATTGCACTGAAAGCGTCTCCTGCACCCACAGTATCAACCAGCTGCTCAGCAGCAACCCGTTTCTGTTCATAAAAGGTTCCATCGTTGCAGCGCACGATACCTCCTTCCTCTCCCCGTGTCACGATCAGTTGTTCCAATTGAAAATGGGTTTGCATCCGGGTCATATCCTGCTGCAAATCCGCTGAATTAAAGCCCAGTTCATTCAATTCCAAATGATTCAGCTTGCACCACTTCGCACGTTCCAGACATTTGTATATATCTTCCTTGCTCCACCACGGTGTGCGTAAATTCACATCCATAAAAACCGAGACGGATTTGGGACGTGTCAGAAACTCAAAAGCATCTTTCGACACTGAATTTCTTAACGCCAGAGAACCATGATAAACAATGGCATCATTACGCAGGCCTGGCAGCTCTGCTGTTTGTATAAAATCATAAGCCCGGTCAGCTCTGATATCGTATGAAGGCTCGCTGCCCTGCAAAGAGACCTGAACCTCGCCCGTGCGATGTTCATTATCTGTTTGCAGCCCTTCAGTAGAAAGCTGCCAATTTTCCATCGCATTGCGGATCTGCTGACCGGATTCGTCATTGCCAACTCTGGAGATGAAAACCGGATGATCCCCAAAGGCTTGTAAATGCCAAGCGACATTAAAAGGTGCTCCGCCCAGTTTTCGTTCACCATCCGGAAAGCAATCAAATAATACCTCACCAAATATGGCTAGCGCGGACTGCTGGCTCATGTATTGTCTCCCGATTCAAGTTGGTTTCTGAATCCTTCGGCATAATGCCAAACACCTTGTAATACCCCTGCACTGTAATTGCCATTCATGCCCAGCGGGCCTGGATCAACAGCAATATAAAGTGACTGTGGGTGACCATTTTCTGCGACTAATTGT
Organism: Methylophaga sp. UBA4204; assembly: GCF_002379485.1. Lineage (NCBI taxonomy): Bacteria > Pseudomonadati > Pseudomonadota > Gammaproteobacteria > Thiotrichales > Piscirickettsiaceae > Methylophaga > Methylophaga sp. UBA4204. The sequence continues at coordinate 9,404 of NZ_DFTU01000049.1, forward strand.
TGTGCCATGGCTTTGATTTCATCTGAGGCATTATTGACCACCACCGATTGTATCGGGCTGGCTAAAACCGGCATATCATTACCACTGTCACCAGCAAAAACCACCTCGGTATCCTGATACCCCAAACGGCTTTGCAAAAATTCGAT
>NZ_DFTU01000049.1:9656-12059 GCF_002379485.1 Methylophaga sp. UBA4204
TACGACCAGTAAACCAACATTGGTAAGCTCATCAATACTCCACATTACTGAAGCGTTGATTCCATTTTTTTGCAGATGGTTATGCACTTGCGCAATGACCTCATCCTTATTGAGATAAAGCGGCAGATAAAAACTCAGTTTGTGGGTGTTTTGCTTACTGAACTCCTGCAATTGCAGATCTTTGATATCACTCAGCAAGGCCTTCAAATCAGAATGTGATTGACCGTTCCAGTCTTTGGCAATTTCATCACACCAGCTCTTTACTTCCTGCCACCGTTTATCTTTGTATTGAAATATTTTAGTTCCCACATCGCTGATAATGTAATCCGGTTGTGGCAGGCTATAGGTACGAATAGCTTTTTCAACCAATTGACGATGGCGGCCCGTCACATATACCAGACAAACATTTTCCGATTGACAGAATTTTCGGAATCGCCTGCGTGCATTGGGATGTTCAGCCTGCATTCCGTTCGGTATGACAGTGCGATCCATATCGGTACAGAGTAATAATCTTGCACTCATTTAATTTGAACCTGTTGCTTGTTCAGAGGTGGTTTCAAAAAAATTATAATATTCAATCGCTTCCATAATGCCTGCAGCATAAGGCTTATGGGCAAAATAGATATGTGAAAAATCTTCCAGCTGTGACAGTTCTTCATGATGCCTGTTTGCTACAACAACAGCCAGTGTGTTGCCACGCATCATATCCTCATCGGCACCACTTCCACCGGCCACACAGATACGTTCCAGCGGCATTTGCCAGCGATCTGCAACAAACCTCAACGCCATACCTTTTGATGCTCTGAGCGGCAGAATATCCAGATACTGACCAAAGGCGAGCTGAACATGTACCGATAACTCTTCTCGGTGTAACAATGATTTCACGGCCTCAACATCTATCTGTTCGGGATTGATGTAATAACTTAGCTTGAACTGACTCTGTTCTGACTTGGGCTGTCGTTCCAGCCCTGGAATATCATCAAGCAATTTAGTCACCCGATGAGGTAACCACAAATGGTCAATATGTTTGGTCCATGCCGTATCCGGTGTTAGTTTTGGTGCATAATAAATTTCGCTGCCGCTACTGGTAATCAGAATATCCGGCTCGGGAATACGATGTTTTTTCATCAGTTTTAAAGCCTGATCCAAGCGTCGGCCGGTAGCAATAACAAATTTGGTACTTTTACGATTATCCCGCAGCAGACCAAGCAATGCCTGCAAGGATTCATCATCACCAATCAGATTCAAATCCAGATCGGTGACCAGTGCTCTTTCATCGCGTCCCATTTCACGACGTTCAACTGGCAAGCGCAGTAATTTTTCAGTGCGTGCAGCAATCGGTTCAATGATTTCCAGGTAGCGTTTTGCATGTGCTTCCCAAGAATAATGTTCAGTGACGCCTTTCAGGCCATTTTGCTGACACTGTTGCCAATAATCATCGTCAAGTAACAGTTTCTCTATCGCAGAACTGATACTGGAAATTTCCAGTGGATCAATTAATTCGCCATTCAGACAATTCGCCATGATATCTCTGGGACCACCGTCTTCGGTGGCAACAATCGGCAAGCCACTGGCAGCAGCTTCAATTAAAGTAAGGCCAAATGGCTCTGTCAGGGCCGGGTTAACAAATACCCCTTTGGTTGCGGCTGCTATACGATAAATCAGTGGCACTTCATCACGACGATGATGTTTAGGAATAGTGACTTTGCCGTAAAGATCATAACGATCAATCGCCACCAGAAGCTCATGAAATACTTCCTGTGCCCCTCGTTCCAGATCATCAATATCATCACGATTACCAGCAATTACCAGAATATTGGCATGTTGCTGTAATTGTTCTGACTGCCCATAGGCCTCAATCAGACTGACAATATTTTTACGCTTATCTGGCCGCGACAATGCCAGAATCATCGGTTTTTCCGGTTCATCCAGATGTTTGGTAATGCGTTTAAATAACTCGCTTTGCAGTTCATCTCCCTTTGGTGGAGTGAATTGCTGAACATTAGTACCGGGCGGCACGATACGCATTTGAGCCGGCTGGTAGTGATCATAAAGCTCATACTGCTCTTCAATTTCCTGATGCGTACTAGTGATCACCCGCTCTGCGGTAGCCAGCGTAATTTCTTCTGCCTCAATTCGCTGGTTCATCTTGTACTGTTGTTCTAATTGATCGATATCCACGCCACTGGCCAGCAATCTTCTGCGTTTGACTCGTCCCAGTGAATGGCCGGTATGGATTAGTGGTATTCCCAGCTGATTGGCAATATGCGAGGCAACCAGTCCGGAATCAGCATAATGACTATGCAAAATGTCTGGTAAAAACGCCTGTCTACGGAAAAAATCCACCAGATTATCGGCAAAGGTATCGAGATATTCCCATATTTGTTCTTTGGCCAGATATTC
>NZ_DFTU01000065.1:0-1880 GCF_002379485.1 Methylophaga sp. UBA4204
ATCGGTCGCGCCGGTAAACGCCTGTTTGATGGTCGCGGCGTCATGGGTGACCACGTTGGGTTGGTGGCCTTCTATCCGGGCTTCGATCAGGCAACGGATATCATCAGCACCGCCACGATTTTCACTGTTTTGATCACTTAGATGTACTTCGACACGAGTAACGTGTTCATCGAATCGTTTGAGAGAATGTTGTAGTTCCTCACGAATAGAGTCGGTGAGCGTGTCATCGCCTGGAATGTGGCGATCGGTATTAACCTGAATTTGCATGCAACCTCCATTGAGTGAAATAAAACCTAGGGTCTGTTGAGATTCCAGCAGTGGCGGCTCTGAAAGCTCAACAGACCCAAATAAGACAATCACAATTATTAAACATTCCGCTGTCTCAACTGGAATGACCAAATCACTATAAAGGCAATTTATTTAATGTCCTTTAACCCAAAGCAAGCCGAACTTCAGGTGAACCTTGTTAGACTCAGGTATTGATTCTTTATTCAGGAGCAGAGATATGCAGCATCGTTATCTATACAGCGCAGTTATTGGCGTTTTGGCCGTTAGTCTGAATGGTTGTGGTGATACCGCTAAAATCCCTCCACAATCTGATTATGGCCCTGATCCACTGATAACCCAACCGGATAATACCTTGATACCAACAGTGAATATCGCGCCGGCAGTGGGATGGCCAATAGATGGTAAACCTCTGGCTGCAGAAGGATTGGAGGTAAATCGTTTTGCTATGGATTTGGATCATCCACGTTGGTTGTATGTGTTGCCGAATGGCGACGTATTGGTGGCTGAATCAAATGCACCCAAAACCGAAAAACCGGATCCGGGTATTAAAGACTGGATAAAAGGTTTGGTGATGAAAAAAGCAGGGGCTGCCGTGCCCAGTGCTGATCGAATTACATTGCTGCGGGATGAGGATGGTGATGGGGTAGCTGAAACACGCCATGTCTTTCTGGATGATTTACATTCACCCTTTGGCATGGAGCTGATTGGTAATGATTTTTATGTTGCTAATACGGATAGCATTGTGCGTTTTCCCTATGAAGAAGGGCAGACGCAAATTACCGCCGAACCAGTACATGTGACGGATTTACCAGGTGGCCCAATTAATTATCATTGGACCAAAAATATTATTGCCAATGAAGATGGCACTTTACTTTATGCCACGGTCGGTTCAAACAGTAATATTGCTGAATACGGGATGGAAGCGGAAGAAAATCGTGCCGCTATTCTGGAAGTAGATCTGGAAACGGGTGAAAAGCGGCTTTTCGCTTCAGGGTTGCGTAATCCGAATGGTCTGGCCTGGCAACCTGAAAGTGGTGAGTTGTGGACTACGGTTAACGAGCGCGATGAAATCGGTAGTGACCTGGTCCCGGATTACATGACATCAGTGCAGGATGGTGGATTCTATGGCTGGCCATATAGTTATTATGGACAATATGTTGATGAACGTGTTGAACCACAACGCCCTGATTTGGTAGAAAAAGCCATCAAGCCGGATTATGCGCTGGGTGCACATACCGCTTCGATAGGGCTCGCCTTTTACGAAGACGACTTACTAGCTGATAAATATCAGAATGGGGCTTTTATCGGTCAGCATGGTTCATGGAATCGTAAGCCGTTAAGTGGCTATAGAGTGATCTTTGTGCCTTTCTCCAATGGTGAACCCTCTGGTAAACCACAAGATATTCTGACTGGATTTGTTGATGGCAGCGGCGATGCTATGGGACGCCCGGTCGGTGTTGTCGTTGATAATCAAGGCGGTTTGCTGGTGGCTGATGACGTTGGTAATACCATTTGGCGGGTAACGCCTATAGAGGATTAATGGGTTTCGCTCCAGACTCGTTCCCACGCATCTGCGTGGGAACGTAAATGGG
>NZ_DFTU01000065.1:1961-5142 GCF_002379485.1 Methylophaga sp. UBA4204
TCTGCGTGGGAACGTAAATGGGGTTATTCTCCCCACTTTGATATCATGTTTCGGCTTTTATCATTGATAGTCCAAACATATGCCACAGATTCTGCTCGACAAAACGCATCCCCCCATTATTCAGGCGGCTATCAATCTAGGCGATTGGCTACTAAGCCTGGAAAACCTTTCGGAGCAGGATAAAACTGCGATTAAAGCTGTGCAGGATGCTCTGCAGAAATTGCCGGAAATCGACGATGATATTCTGGCGATGTATGGATTCAGTTTTGAGCGTGGCGATGCCGATGATGGGTTAGTCCGCGGCTGGGATATTTCACTGGAATATAATGCAAATGATCCCGAACAGCAGGGCGGATTAGAAATTTTCAGTTCGTATATTCCGCTTCCCGATACCACGGACCCAGTAGTGTTGGCCGAAAAGAAGCAACGCGAAGTGTATTTCCAGTGGCCCGTGGGGGATATCTGCAGTTTTATTAAAGCGGAACAGGCTCAGCAATGGATTGATGATGTCAGCCAGCCATTGCAGTTTATTGAGGCGGGTGATCGACTGCGGATAGAAATTGTCTATCAGAACTTTTACGCAGAGCATGAATATCCGCTGATTTCAACCGCTTGATGTGCTTCGTTATTTAAGCAGGTTTTCCTCGTCAGATGTATTCAGTTCATGAGCCACTTGTCTGGACATTGTAGGATCAGTGGCAATATCCACGGTGGATGCTTCAGCCGAAACGTTTGGTAAAGTGGATTCTGCCTCTGGTAATGCATTAGTGGGTTCTTTTAGCTTCGTTTCATCATTTATCAGCTGCAGTCGATGTACTGGTTGATGAAATGTAATGCCGGCTTCATCAAACCCGATTTTTATCAGGCGAATAGCTTCACTGCGGGCTTTGGCAAAATCACTTTCATGTTGATTAATCCAGGCCATAAAGTGCAGATCGACGATATTTTCACGTATATCAGCAATCAGTACTTGTGGACCCGGCTCAGCTAGCAGTCCCTGCATATTTTGCAGAATCCCTAAGCCCAGGCGGCGAGCCTTGATCAGATCGATCTCGGCAGAGATAGCCAGTGTAAATTCAAAACGACGTAAGGGATTGCGAGTGTAATTGATCATGACCGACGTGATCATCGTGCTGTTGGGAATACGTAAATGGTTGCCATCAGCTGTCATCAGCACGGTATCTCGGGAAGTCAGCCGAACCACATTACCGGTGAATTCAGCTATTTGAATAGAATCACCGATTTTGAATGGATTCCGTGCACTGAGCAGTACACCGGCCAGATAGTTTTCGACTATATTGCGAAACGCAAAACCTACAGCGAGGCCAAATACACCTGCCACACCAAGCAGTGCTCCCACCAGCGCCGTTGCATCGAGGATCTGTAACGCAATTAGAAAGCCGATGCCAACAATCAGGATTCGTATAATGCGTCCACCCAGATCGGTGGCGAGTTCGGAAAGCCCTATACGACTCAACCAGGCACTGCGGTTACCGACCCAGCGACCGAGCAGCCAAAAGAAAATGATGGTGATGGTTGCTACCAGAAAAATGGGCAGACTGCGGATCAATGAAGCAAGCATTGCTTCGATTTTTTGTGTCGTGGGTTGTACGCGGGTGGAAATGTCCATTAGCTCATTGAGCCGGTTTTGCACATAAATAACGCCCTCGCCCCGACTGGCTAGCGCCACCAGATCACGTCCGGCGCGAGCGCTGGAGACGCTACCACTGAGGATTACCACTCCGGAATCGACTGTGACCTCAACATCTTCATAGCTTTCGATAACGTTCAGAATGTCGCTCAACCGATTTTCAATAGCTTGATCATCCGGTGCATTCGTTACCTGTATTTCAGCGCCTGCATCAACTAACTCCTCACTGTATATTGCGGGCATCCATAGCAGCGTGGTTATCAGTAAAAGAAAGCGGTAATTCATTTGTATCTCCTGCCGGAATTTTTCAGGTAGCCATGACAACAATCCTCACTGCTTTATCAACCCAGGTTATTTACAGCTGCAGTGATTTCAATGAGGATAGCGGCTTGTTATCTGGATATTACTTGTTTTGTGTGTTCTTGCGTTGAGCATACTGACCTTAAATAAGGAAATAAATCAGTTTGAATAGATTCAAGCAGTTGGGCTCTCGTTTAGTGCACTCAAAACATATGTTGTGGGGTGTCGCTTTCGCTTCATTTATGGAGTCACTGATCGTCCCCATCCCGCTGGAAACCATTTTGATTCCTTTGATGCAGGCTCGTCGGAAGTTGCTTTGGGCCATTAGCGCTATGGCATTACTGGGCTGTATTTTTGGTGCGGCATTGGGCTATGTGATTGGCTATTTTGTATTTGGTCTGATCGGCGATCAACTGATTGCTCTGCTGTCGACGCCCGAGCAGTTTGAAACTATTCGTCAGCAAATTCATTTACATGGTTTTTGGTATGTATTGAGCGTCGGAGTTACGCCGATTCCATTTCAAATTGCCATGTTGGCAGCGGGTGTGACGGGCTATTCATTTTTACTGTATATGCTGGCAACCACCATTTCTCGTGGTCTGCGTTATTTTGGTCTGGGTCTTTTGGTGTGTCTGTTTGGTAATCAGACACAAAAAATGTTTGAAGAAAACAAAATCGGTGCGTCGATTTTTATTCTTGTATTGATTGCCGTTATCTGGAGCGTGTTGTTGTTCGGTGGTTAATTTTTTTATCACGGGATAGTGAATTTTTCCTTGCCTGATAGGGAAACGCTTCGTACACTTGATTAACTGTTTCAATTAATCAAGTGATTTATGACAACTCGCTCAAATACACATGGTGGTCGGCGCGTCGGTGCCGGACGCAAAAAAGGCTCCGTGATCAAAGAACCGACAACCGTGATGCGCATTCCTGAGAGTCAAAAGCCTGTAATCACTGATTTTCTGGCGGCTTATCGACGCAGGCAGTCCGCGCCATTGCAAGATCAGCCAATGGAGTTTGAACGTCCCATCATTGCACCCGCTAAACGTAGCTGGCCATTATTCAGTTCCAAAGTGGCGGCGGGGTTTCCCTCGCCGGCAGATGAACATGTCGAAAAACGGTTGGATCCCAATGAATTCCTGATTGATGACGAAGAAGCGACATTTTTTGTCACCATTCAGGGCTATTCAATGATCGACAGTGGTTTATTGCCCGGCGATAAAGCGGTGG
>NZ_DFTU01000065.1:5229-12523 GCF_002379485.1 Methylophaga sp. UBA4204
CCGGCGATAAAGCGGTGGTGGATCGCTCTAAAAATGCCAGTATCGGCGATATTGTGCTGGCGGTAGTCGATGGTGAATTTACCATTAAACTGCTGGCAAAAACCAAACAGGGTGGCCCACGATTACTGCCGTCCAATCAGTCAGGCGAGTATAAGCCGATTGAAATCAAAGATGGTATGCAGTTTGAAATATGGGGTGTAGTGACGGGCTCGTTTCGGCGTTTTAAATAATGTCACGCAGTATTGCCCTGATCGACGTGAATAACTTTTACGTTTCCTGTGAGCGGGTATTTAACCCAAAACTGGCCGGTAAACCGGTGGTGGTGCTCAGCAATAATGATGGCTGTGCAGTGGCGAGAAGCAACGAGGCCAAACTGCATATCCCGATGGGGGCACCGTGGTTCAAGTTTCAGCAAATAGCGAATGAGCAGCAGATCATCGCTTTATCATCCAACTATGCGTTGTATGCCGATATGAGTAATCGGGTGATGCGCATTCTTAATCAGTTTTCGCCCGATCAGGAAGTGTATTCAATTGATGAGTGTTTTCTGGATCTGACTGGTTTCCAGCATCTTGATTTACTGCAATATGGCCAGCAGATTCGTCATCGGATAGCACAATGGACTGGATTGCCGGTCAGTGTCGGTATAGGTGCCAGTAAAACGCTGGCCAAGCTGGCCAATCACTGTGCCAAAAAGCGGGCTGAATTTGATGGGGTTTGTGATTTTAATCAGCTGAATCCAAGCCAGCTTAACCGTTTGCTGGCGGAGTTGGATGTCGGTGAAGTGTGGGGTGTTGGCCGTAAACTGGCAGTGAAGTTGAAAACCCAGGGCATTCACAGCGTTTTGGATTTAAAACAGGCCAATGCTGAAACCCTGCGGCGCCAATACAGTGTGGTGATGGAAAAAACTGTACGTGAACTCAACGGTATCAGCTGTCTGGAGCTGGAATATGCCATCAGTGACAAAAAGCAGATATTAAGTTCGAGAAGTTTTGGTATTCCGGTGACGGATATAAACAGTCTGGCCGAATCTATCAGTCTGTATACCAGTCGTGCGGCTGTAAAACTGCGACGGCAGTACTCGGTGGCGCGGATGCTACAGGTTTATATCCGTTGCAGTCCTTATCGCAGTGGGGAGGCTTTTTACGGCAATAGTCTGATGGTAGCGTTGCCGATGGCTTCTGATGACACGCGTGTATTGGTCAAACATGCGCTGAGTGCATTGAAAAAGATGTATCAACCCGGATTTAACTATGCCAAAGCCGGCATTATGCTCACCGAACTGCAGCCGAAAAGTGGGCAGCAGCAGGACTTGTTTGCGCCGAATCAGGATGCTAAATCCGGACAGTTAATGACGGTGATGGATGTCATTAATAACACGATGGGCCGGGACACCTTGCAACTGGCCAATCAGGGCTTTAAACGTCCGTGGAAAATGAAGCAGGAGCATAAAAGTCCGGGCTACACAACAAAGTGGGGAGAGGTATTAACGGTCAGTTAAATAAACGCTTTTTAACTACTCTCATCACAGTTCAGTGAAACAAAAGCGATGACCTAAAAATAAGGCGAGTATCATCCAAATATCGCGCCAGATATGTTTTGGCCGAACCTAGAGATAACTATTATGAACATTATTCGTCAAAGCTCACTTATCGCGATTCTGGCAACTGTCGTCCTTGCAACATCAGCATGCAGCAATATGTCGAGCCGCGATAAAAGCACAGCGGCAGGCGCCGGTATCGGTGCCGTAGGCGGAGCTATTTTAACCGGTGGCAGTGCCGTTGGTACTGTTGGTGGAGCCGCAGTAGGCGGTGTTATTGGTAGTCAGGTTGGTAAAGATTAATTCACCAGAACCATGCGACTAAAAAAAGCCCTGTCAGCGATGACAGGGCTTTTTTATTTAAAACGCTTTCATTAATGAAGCGGTTTATTTCACCCGCATAGCATTTTCTACTGATTTCACTCCAGCGACACTTCGTGCCACGACAACAGCGCGTTCAATGTCTTCCTGTGAATTAACAAAGCCGCTTAATTGCACAACGCCTTTGAAGGTCTCCACGTTGATCTCGGCAACTTTCAGTGTTTCTTCATTGAGAATAGCTGCTTTGACTTTAGTGGTAATCACACTGTCATCAATGTATTCGCCAGTACCTGACTGGGTGGATGTAGAAGCACAACCACTAATTGTCAGTATCCCCACGAGAGGGACAATAAACAATGTGCAGAAAAGTAAGGGTTTAGTAATGGATTTCATAAGATTTTCCGGAAACGTCGTTTGAAGCTGGTTTGATCATTAAAGTAGATGTCTAACGACATAAAGACTCAACTTTTCCAGGGTAGGGAGAGCCAGAATAATAAAATTGATTTGGCCCGTTTTGCTTGGCGATATACATAGCACTGTCAGCGCATGTCATTAGTGTCGTGGCATCCACACCATCATTCGGGTAGACACTGATACCAATGCTTGCCGCTAAAGTTATGTCGTTATCGTTAATTTTTTGAGGTGCTGCAATTGCTGAAAGTATCTGTCTGGCCACAAGGATGGCATCTTCAGGATGTTCTATTTCGCTCAGTAATACGAGGAACTCATCGCCGCTACGTCGACAAACTGTGTCGGTGGTACGGATACACTGTGTTACCCGTTCGGCGACTGATTTGAGTAATAAGTCACCAGTTAAATGCCCGAAGGTATCATTAGCTTTTTTGAAATCGTCCATATCCAGAAAGAGCAATGCAACACGCTTATCATGTCTATCCGCTATGCCAAGCGATTGCGATAAACGTTCATTAAACAAGGCCTGATTGGGTAAGCCAGTCAGGTAGTCATACCACGCCAGACGGTTGGTTTTTTCCATTACCAGATTTGATTTGGCGACATTGTGAAACACAATCACTGCACCGGAGACTTGCTGAGCACGATTATGGATAGGCGCTGCCGAGTCTTCAATTTCAACCTCAGAACCATCCCTGGCAATTAAAATACAGCCAATTGCCAGTTCAACTGTTCTATTTTCTAACATAGCCTTATTTGCTGGATTAGGTGCCGTTTCCCGTGATTCGCCATCAATAATATTAAATACGGTTAAGAGTGGTTTACCAATGGCTTGTAGCCGGTCCCAACCGGTTAAGTGTTCAGCCTCAAGATTGAGGTAAGTAATATTGCCGGATAAATCGGTTGCCAGCACTGCATCGCCAATCGAATCCAAGGTGACTTGCGCACGTTCTTTTTCCTCAAATAAGGCATTTTCCATTTGTTGCACAATTCCTTCCGTGGTTTTGCGTGCCGAAATGTCTTCCACCATCAGTAAACTGGCAAAAGGATATTGACCGGTTTCCAGCATGACAGCATGGAGACGGACCCAGATCATGGTGCCGTCGCACCTTATTAGTCGCACATCTTCTTGCAGAGAAGTTCGATTCAATAAAGCTTTTTCCCATTTCGCGTTGAGAGAGGCAACATCTTCAATATAGAGCCAGTTGTGCCAGTCCTTATCAAGGATTTCATCCGTGGCATAACCGATAATATTTACGTAAGCTCGGTTCGAATATACGCAGCGATCCGATTCATCACAGAGAATTATGCCCAGTGGAAAGTCATCACACAGTTGTTTCAGTTTTTCGTAATCAAGCTTGTCATCCTGATTTCTAGGTAGCAATTGCCATATTGATCCATGGTCGGTTATGCGAGTACGTAGCGTGCGCATAAGGTTTATCAACCATTTCGCAATTTGTCATCAAACAGCTTTGCTGAATCACCAGCGAGAAATGTTTTTAGTAATAAGCAAAAGTCGCTAAGGGTTGATTTGGTGTTCATGATAGCTGGTCCCCCTATGAAATTCTTTTCAGCATAGAGGTTAAACCGGGCTCCGTATGTACGTTTTCGTACAAACGAGGCGAAATTGAAAAATTGTTTTTTTTGGGTGTTATGTGCGATACCGTACAAACAATCCAATGCTGATTGTGAGTTAATAAAAAGTTGAATCAAATTTGTTTTGAACGACTGACACTTCCAATGTGAAGATTAAGACTAAATGAACAGATAGATTGTTGAATATAAATTGTGAGTGTATGAGTTTAGATCAAGACCCCTGTCATAATAAACTTCTGGCAGCGCTGCCTGAAGAAGAGCGTGCGCGCGTCTTTCCAGATTTGGAGCTAGTTGAAATGCCGTTGGGCGATGTTCTTTATTCGCCTGACAAACAGATAAAGCATGTGTATTTTCCAACCACGGCTATAGTCTCGTTATTACATGTGATGGAAAGTGGTGCTTCAGCCGAGATTGCTGTCGTAGGCAAAGAGGGGATAGTGGGTATTTCATTGTTTATGGGAGGCGAAACTACCTCCAGCTGGGCTGTGGTGCAAAGTGCAGGGTATGCTTATCGATTAACCGGGCAACGATTGAAAACCGAGTTTTTCCGAGCCGAAACATTACAACGCTTGTTGCTACGTTATACCCAGGCGTTAATGACCCAGATGGCACAAACGGCCGTCTGTAACCGGCACCATACCGTCGACCAGCAATTATGTCGCTGGTTATTATTAAGCCTCGATCGTTTGCCATCCAATGAACTGACCATGACTCAGGAGCTTATTGCCAATATGCTGGGCGTGCGCCGTGAAGGTGTTACCGAGGCGGCAGGACGTTTACAACGCGATGGGTTGATCCGGTATGTCCGTGGGAAAATTACGGTTTTAGATCGTGAGGGTTTGGAAAAACGTGTTTGCGAATGTTATCGAGTGGTCAAAATTGAAACTGACAGGCTGATGAGTGAGCACGCCACTCTCTGACTCAGACTATTTTTGTGTGGTCTGGCAGACAGACGCAACCAAACACACATACTAAGCTCCACTGATAAGCGTAGAGTACAACGTCGCATGACACCAATTTGTCAGTGGCGTTTTATCAGTAATAAATGGAGCTTCACATTGCTAAATTCTGATAGCCAACAAATCAATCATCTGATTGCTGATTTACCTGTATTGGAAAAACAGCGGCTGCTCAATCAATGTGAGCCAGTCGAGATGATATTCAATGAAACCCTGACAGAACCCGGGGATCCTCTGCAATATGCATGGTTTCCCACTCATTGTTTTATTTCATTAACGGTTCCTATAGATGCACAATCCAATCTTGAAGTAGGGCTGATAGGTAACGAAGGCATGCTGGGTAATACTCTTGTTTTGGGTGTTACAGCTGCACCATTACATGCTCTAGTTCAGGGAGCAGGACAGGCTTTACGTATTCCTGTGGCAAATCTGCAGCAGCAGATAAAACAAAGCCCGATACTGGAAGCGATGTTAAAAAAATATCTGTATGTCACCCTGGTGCAATTGTCCCAGACTGCCGGTTGCACCCGTTTTCACCTAGTTGAAGCACGACTTGCCCGTTGGTTATTAATGACCCGGGACAGGGCTGAATCCAATGAATTTCGAATTACCCAGGAATTTTTGGCCTATATGTTGGGTGTTCGGCGAGTGGGTATTACCCGGGCGGCTACCGCCCTGCATCAGCGACAGTTAATTAACTATCACCGGGGCAATATCAGCATATTGGATGTTGAGGGGTTGGAAGCCTCCGCCTGCAGTTGCTATCAGATTGATAAACAAACCTATAAAAGAATTATGCAATGAGCGACCATAATCTTACTGAATGAGATTGCGTACGCCAACGCACAGATAAAATCATTTTTTGTTTATATCGTGTTGTTTTCAATGAGAGGGAATGATCATGACTACAAGTACTATCTTATTAATTATCCTGGTTCTGTTATTAGTCGGCGTAATTCCTTCATGGCCACATAGTCGAAACTGGGGGTATGGTCCGACTGGTTTGATTGGGGTGTTGGTGATTATATTGTTGGTTTTATTACTGACCGGTCGAATTTAACCCATAAGTCCTGCAGGCCCACTTTAAAAGTGGGCCTGATTGCTTTTAGTCTGAAACGTTGACCTTTTCACCTTCATCCAATCTTGCGTTAGGATTGAGGATGACACGATCTTCAGCTATCAGCCCCGATAGAATCTCAACCTCACTTTTATCCAGCCGACCTACCCGAACGGTTATGATTTCAACCTGGTTATCCGCATTGACCAGCATTACCGAAGGTTTACCTTTAATAGTCTTTAACGCATTAACCGGGATACGCACTGTATCCACTTTTTCGATTGCCTGAATCGTCAGTTCTCCACTGACCCCGGCCGGAATTGTCAGGCCGGTATTTTCCAGTAGATATTCCAACCGCATTGTTCCGGTTTCACGATTCACTTCACCTGAAATACGAGAAAATGGGACTTCAATTTGCTGATTCGCCATATCAGGCAGCGTTAATTGTGCAGACTGTTGCTTATCAATATTGAATAGCTGGGTCTGGGGAATATCCACAATAACCCGTAATTTATCGCTGCGGCTTATACGGAACAACGGCATATCATCACTGCGTGTAATTCGATTACCACGCTCAGCCTGGCGACGGGTAACGATGCCATCAAATGGTGCCACAATCTCGGTATAGGCAAATTCATTTTCCAACTGCTCCAGTCTTGCTTCATAAGTGGCTAATGTGGCTTTGGCAACAGCGAGCTCTGCTTCTTTTTCATCTACTTCGGTAGCATTCACGGCGCCGGAATCACGTAAATTAATGTAGCGTCTGGCCACTTTTTCAGTCAGATCCAGCATGGCTTTCTGGCGCTTTATTTCAGCCTTGGCCTGTAGAATTTCCTGCTCCAGTTCGGGGGAAGACAGTTTGGCTAACAGGTCACCTTGTTTAACTTCATCACCAATATCCACGTAACGACTTTCGACATAACCATCAGCTCGGGCAAAAATATCCGACTGTTCAATGGCCTCGACGCGTGCATTGAATACCAATGGCTGATAATCAGTTATGTGTTTTGGTTGAGCCACCCGCACCGAGAGAGTTTCAGGGGTGTTAGCAGAGGATTGTTCGATATTGGCTTCGCTGGCAGGTTGAATTAAAAACCACACCGGAACAGCGATGACCGCAGCAACTATGATTGTCTTGGTTATATTTGACATGGTGAGGTCCTCAAATTGTCGGCAGCTTGATGGGCTGCGGACGTTTAATAAATTGCATGATCATGCTGAAAGTCCAAGGCACTAAAAAAAGTGAGGCAAATGTACCCAGCATCAAACCACCGATAACCGTCCGGGCCAGTGGTGCATTTTGTTCACCCCCTTCGCCAAGCGCCAATGCCATCGGCAGTAAACCAATAATCATGGTGAGAGCGGTCATTAATACGGGTCTTAGCCGCGTCGAAGCTGCTTCGCGAGATT
>NZ_DFTU01000065.1:12599-16195 GCF_002379485.1 Methylophaga sp. UBA4204
CGCGTCGAAGCTGCTTCGCGAGCTGCTTCAAATGCTGATTTACCTGCCACCCATTGATCTCGGGCAAAGGTCGTGACCAGAACGCTATTGGCAGTTGATACGCCAATCACCATGATAAAACCCATTAACGCCGGTACGCTGATAGTCGTTCCAGTAAGCATTAAGCCGATGATCGCGCCAGATATGGCAATGGGCGCGCCGGATAAGGCAACTAGAGGCATGATCCAGGAGGCGAAGTTAAACAGCATGATGATGTAGATGAAAAATACCGCCAGTAAAAAGCCGAACAGCAGGTCACGGTAAGCTTCATCCATGGCTGCTGCCTGTCCCATGATTTCAATATCATTACCGGGAACGACGTCTTGTTTTAATTCATTCACAATCTGCTGCGTGGCTTTATAAACCGAGCCTAAATCTGTGTTTTCGGTATTGATTAACACATTGACGGTGGGTTTCAGCATGGTGCGACCAATGCTTCCAGCGACATTTCGTGGGGTAATAGAAGCAATACTTGCCAGTGGCACAGTCACCTGGGGATCATAAGTCTGAATCTGCAAGTTCATAAGATCATCGGTGGTGCGTAATTTGTGTAATGGCATACGGGTTTGCACTTCATAGGAAAAACCAAACACCGGATCGGACCAGAAGCTGGGGGAGACGGTACCGGCAGAGCCTAAAGCACCTAACAGACTGTTCATGGTGTCTTGTGTGGTCACACCGAGTTCAGCTGCACGTTTGCGATCCAGGTGCACATAGTATTCAGGCAACGCAAATACTTGCTGAAAACCAATATCGACAGCGCCTTCGACGTTTTGCATCTTTTCAATGAGGGTTTCGGCCTTGGCAATGCTGGCTTGCAGATTTCGGCCGGTAAACCGCACATCAAGTGCTGTCGGTGTACTGCCGGATAATGTCTGATTGGTGGTATCTGCCGCTTGAGCAAATAATGTAACTTCCGGAAATTTTTCTTTCAGCATCTGCCGAATCGCCGATTCATATTGACTGGTGGGTTGATGACCTTTAGCTAACTGAATTTGTAATTCTCCATCGTAGGATCCGATAGCAAAACTGTCTATCCAGGCACGATTAATGGAGTCGGGCATGCCAATGTTATCAAATACAAAATCAAGCTCTTGTTCGGGGATGATTTTGCGTATTTCCTGCTGAATCTGTGCAAACTTATCGGCCGTTTGTTCAATGCGAGTGCCAGGTTCGGCCCTTATATAAAGCCTCATCAGACCCGCATCAGTTTTTGGAAAGAAATCCCTGCCGAGATCCTGAAGTGCAAATCCCGCCGCTGTGACGATAACAACACCAATCAATGGTGCAATCACAATGTGACGCTGCAATTTACCAATCGTATTTTGTAAATGCTGCTGACCATTATGCAGCCGTTGTTCCAATGCCAGATGTAAATGGACCAATGGATTTTTGGAGTGTTTATTTACGGCTTTCTCATTGGAGAGTAAAAGTCTGGCCAGCGCAGGAACCACAGTGCGAGATAATAAATAAGAGGCAACAAGACAGGCAATGACCACAATCGCCATTGGCTGAAAGATATAACCTGCCACACCGGTTAATAAAAATATCGGTGAAAAAACGATACAGGTGGAAAGTGTGGAAACAAGTTCAGGGAAGGCAACTTCACTGGCGCTGGTCAATATGGCCCGACTTGGCTCCATGCCATCGGCCAAATGACGTTTGATATTTTCAATTTCCACTAATGCGTTATCAACCAGAATGCCAATGGCCAGTGCCAGTCCACCCAAGCTCATTAAATTCAAGGTGCTGCCGGTTAAATTTAATACAAAAACTGCTGTCAGCAATGATAATGGAATAGAGGTCAAGACAATCAATGTGGCCCGTGATGATCCCAAAAACAGCAGTACCATTAATGCGACCAGTGAGCCGACGATAAGAATTTCCATTTCAATATGATGTAATGCCGTGTTCACAAACACCGACTGATCAAAAATTGGCGATATGGTAATGCCCTCAGGTGCCGCAGCCTGAATTGAAGGGAGTCGTTCGGTTAGTTCATTAATAATGTCTACAGTCGAAGCACCGCCCAGCTTAATCAATGACACCATGACCGCATTTTGTCCGTTGACGCGGGCGATATTAGTCTGCAACGCGGTGCCATCCCGAACATCAGCGACGTCACGTAGCAATATCAGTTCGCCATCTCGGGAGCGAATCGGCAGATCCTCAAAATCAGCCACTGCTTGTGGACTGGCATTAACAGTGATTTGCAGTTCATTCTGCGCTTCACGAATGCTGCCTGAAGGCAGTGTCAGGTTCTGTTCATTAATCGCTTGAGTTACATCATTGGCTGTTAACCCTTGAGCAAATAATGCCTCAGGATCCAGATCCACCATGATCTGCCGGGTAGCACCGCCATACGGCAGCGTCATGCGAATACCATTAATGGATTGAACCATGCCACGCAACTGTAACCGTGCAAAATCAGCCAGTTGGCCATCGGTCAACGTATCTGAAGACATGACCAGCTGAATAATCGGCGTACTGGATTGATTGTATTCGGCAACCAATGGCGGTGAAGTACCTTCCGGCATTCGCCGACGGATGGTTTGCGATACACCGGTGACCTGCGCCATGGCATTGGCAATATCAACTTCGGGATGAAAGTCGATATGAATGACTGAGGTGCCATTCAGGGTTTGTGAACGAATTTCCTTAAGGTTATCGACATTGTTCATAATCGCCACTTCACTGAAAGTGGTGATTTTCGATGCCATTTCATTGGTGTTAAGACCGTTATAGGTCCATACCACTTTTATAGAAGGTATATTGACGCTGGGAAGCACGTCGACGGGCAATTTCAGAAAGCTGATTAAACCTGCTGCAAATATCAGCAGGCTTAAAGCGGCCACAGAATAAGGTCGGGTTAGAGCATAACGCACCAGCCACATAAATAGCTTCTCATGTTATTAGTAAATGTTGGGAGGTTTGGTTGCAGCGACGTTACGCAACCAATTCTTGATGCGTAGAGTGCAGCGACAAAATTAAGGCAATGTTAACGTTGTCTTAATTCAGTTAAACGAACATAACGTTTTTATTTCGGGTATTGACCGATGTATGTATTGATTGTGGAAGATGATGCTTTAATGGGTGAGGGCATACAGGCCGGTCTGACGGCATTAGGCATTCAGGCCGAGTGGGTAATGAATGCCGGAGGAGCTGAAACGGCCATGGCCACCGCCAGTTTTGATGCCGTTATTCTCGATCTGGGCTTGCCAGACGAAGATGGCATGCATTTACTCAATCGCTGGCGGGAGCGTGGAAATAACTTACCGGTATTAATATTAACTGCCAGAGATGCAGTACCTGATCGCGTCAGTGGTTTACAGGCCGGTGCGGATGACTATATGAGTAAGCCATTTGATTTAACAGAACTTGCCGCTCGCCTGCATTCTTTAAGTCGCAGAGCGGCAGGACGTGCCACCCAGACGATTCAGCACGGTAGTCTGCAATTTGATCCCTTCACTTTACAAGTCTTGCTAAACAATAAACCGCTGAATTTATCCCGTCGTGAAATTACCGTATTGGAAACCCTTTTGCAGCAACCCGGCCGC
>NZ_DFTU01000065.1:16291-31688 GCF_002379485.1 Methylophaga sp. UBA4204
CACAGTTGCAGGATCGTCTTTATGGCTGGGCCGAAGGCATTGAAAGTAATGCTGTAGCCGTACATATCCATAATTTACGTCGTAAACTGGGTGATGACTGGATTGAAACGGTTCGGGGCATGGGATATCGATTGGGAGCGCTCAATGAGCCCCGCTAAAGCCAAGGACTATTTACGCTGGCAGTTACTATGGCGGATTGGTATTGCAGTGCTGTTGATGTGGCTGCTATTGGCTCCGTGGTTGCTGATGAGTGTGCAAAAGGAAATGCAGAATACTCTGGATAACCGTCTTGCCGCTTCCGCCAAAATGCTGATGTCTTTAATGTCTCAATATGATTTGGATCCGCTGGTAAATGGCGGTCAACGCAATGCTTTATTTGATCCGGCTGAAAATCTTGATTTACCTGCGACACTTGCCTGCAAGGTAGCCAATGTCGCGGGAGATATTATCGCGGTATCCCATGATGCTCCTGAAAACGTACTGACCACTACGCAGCAAGGCTACCAAAATCGATTGCAGGATGGAGAGCCGTGGCGTGTGTTTAATCTATCTCAGGGGGGATTGACCATTACCACCGCTGAACGATTCGAAACCAGAGATACGTTGATGCGGTCGGTGGTGATCGCCGCTGGACTACCGTTTTTCCTCAGTCTGGCAGGCACTTTGGCCGTAGTCTGGTTTGGTATTTTGCATGGATTTAAACCATTGCATAGCTTGACTCAGAATATGGCCAGACGTAATACCGAAGATCTTACCTCGTTAGTCTGGGAGCAACGCCCGGCCGAAGTACGCCCGCTGGTGGATGAGATCAATCGACTGTTGCAACGCATGCAGCAGTCTTTGTTACGGGAACGCCGGTTTACCGGTGATGTGGCGCATGAATTACGTACGCCATTAGCTGGAATTAAAACCCAGCTGCAGGTCGCGAGACTGACGCAGGGAGGCAAGGCCATGCATGCCCTGGTGCAGGCAGAAAAGGCGACGGACAGGTTACAACGAACGCTGGATCAGCTTTTATTACTCGCCAGAGTAGAAGGCGATGGGCAATTAGCTGAAAGTACCCATTTACCAGTAGCTGAAATTAATAATATGGCATTGAGTGATGTTCAACATCTGGCAAGACAACACCAAGTGACATTGCGTTGTAATGATGGTGTGGATGAAAAGATCCATGCTTCGGCAATCTTATTATCGGCTGCTTTACGTAATTTGCTGGAAAACGCCATCCGTCATGCACCAGAGAATAGTGTAGTTACCCTGTCAGTTAATTTGGATAAACAGCAATTATGCTGGACGGTAGAAGATGAGGGCCCTGGCGTGTCGGAAAAATTGCTCACTGAGCTAACCCGACGCTTTGTCCATGGTCACCATAGTGATGGAAGCGGTCTGGGGCTGGCAATTGTTGATGCCATTGTCAGACGTTTTAAAGGTGAGCTTAATATCGAAAATGGCAACACCAACGGTTTGCGGGTCACCATCAGAATTCCACTGCCATCCAGTCTGGCTGAAGATGAAAAAAACCTAGGGTAAGCTGGAATCTCAATTGTTTTCCGAGTCACTGCTAATGCAGTGGACTTAGCTGTGGGTTCCATATACGTTGCCACACCCAATTTAAGCCTTCTTTTGCATTTCTCTGCATACCCAATTGTTGTGGTCCTACTGAAATAACATTGCCATCACGTATCTCTGCTAGTTTAAAACGAAAGAAATAATTGGGTTCCATGCCCATACGTAAATCTGTCGCAACAATCATATTGTCCTGTTGCTCAAGCTTGAAGTTGTCCTGAGTAAACCAGTTTATTCTTTTGATATAGGTTTGATCGGGCAGAAGTTTTTTCAGCTCCATGCCGCGCTCGAATTGGGTAAATGAAAATGCTGTGTCGCCGTCAAAAATCGAACGAAAACCTTCGTAATAAACCTCTTCATCAATCACCACTATCCGCCATAACAGGGTATTTAACGGTGCCGGAGTGATTTTAATATGCTGATAGTCAATCTGTTGTTTTTGTAATGCCTGTTCGGTTTGCTGTGTTATCCAGTATTGGGCTGCATAGCTCCAGCCAAGATAAGCCGTGCTGAAGATAAGACTACCGATCATGACAGCATGGCTCAGCCGTTTTCCGGCGGCCAGAAGTATTGCCAGGAAGCCTGCAGCGAGTGGCAGACTATAGAGCGGATCGATAATAAATATACTGCCAATCGACGCAGGTGGAGGCATAAAGGGCCAGAAAAGCTGCGTTCCATAAACGGTCATTGCATCCAGTCCACTATGGGTAATCCACACCAACCAGATCAACGCCAGCCATCGTCGAAAATCCACTCCCTGATCCAGTTTACTCATTAGCCAGGCTACTAACGGTGCAAGCAAACTGTGCACAATCCATGAATGGGTCCAGCTCCGGTGGAAAGTCATGGTGTCCAGGTCATTAGCATATTGGATGAATACATCAAGGTCCGGCAAGATACCGAAAGCAGCACCATACAAAACAGAAGCTCTGGGCGCTTTGCGTCCTGCAACGCTGTAAGCCACTGCACTGCCAAGTAACGCCTGCGTAATCGTATCCATGAATGTAATGACTCCTTATTGTGACTGTTAAGCAGACCTGAACAGCGGAATTATGGTTCGTTGATCAGCTTTAAATCTATCTTGATAAAAATTCTGGGAAGATATCTTGCGCTGATAGGAATTAGTCCTGTAAATTGCAGGAAATATCTCCTGCTTTATTGGAATCTCAGTTATGAAACACCCAATGCCAAGCCCAACGCCGGGACAGGCCGATTTACAACCTATTATTCAAGCCCTTAACACCGGGCAGGCAGGTTTTGCTGAATCGGCAGCAAAAAAACTGCTTAAATCTTATCCGCGTTCTTTTCCGGTATTAAATCTTTATGGCAATGCCTTGGCAGCGCAAAATAAATTTAAAGATGCGGTTAGTGTGTTTCGTAAAGCTACTGAAATTGACCCTAATGTACCCGAGATTTACTTCAACATGGGCATTTTATTGACCAACTTGAATCGTATTGATGAAGCGATTAACAGCTATAAAAAAGTACTGAGATTGAAACCCGAATTGACAGATGCCCTTTATAACCTGGGCTATGCATTGCAATCCCAAAACCGCTTTGAAGAGGCGGGTCAGTATTATCAAAAAGCCATTGAACAACAGCCGAATTTCCTGGAAGCCATTGCCAATCTTGGCGTTTGTCTGCAGGAACAGGGGCGGTTGGAAGAATCGGTAGCGATATATCAGCGTGCGTTAACAATTTCACAGGATGCCCAACTGTATTTTAATCTTGGTACAGCACTTAAAAATCAGGGAAAACTGGCTGATGCCATTGCTGTCTATAATCAGGCGCTGGAATTAAAACCAGACTATGCTGAAGTGCATAGTAATATCGGTGAAGTTTTGCGCGATCAGGGACGTTATGATGAATCAGTTGCTGCCTACAAACGCGCATTGGAGCTGGATCCCAGTTTACCTTTGGCAAATTACAGTCTGGCAGTCTATTTCTATGACAGTGGCGATTTGCCGCTGGCTTTACGCTATTTTCAACAATCGCAGTACGCGGATTGGCAAGAACGTTCTTTATATTGTCTGTATAAAACTGAGCGATTTGATGAATTCAAACAGGGCTTGGATCAACTGAAAAAAGCCCGCCATAGCTCGCCATTTCTGGCGACACTCGCAGGACATTACGCCGAAAACTTTGGCACGGTGAATGACTATAATTTCTGTAAAAATCCGTTGGATCTGGTTTGTCATGTGCAAGTGCCGGAATTAAAAGGCGATAGCGAACTGCTAAAACAACTACTGGCGGATATCGAACAGGCCGATATTGAAGAAAAAAGTCAGGGCCGTCTGCATCATGGTGTGCAGTCTGCAGGAAATTTGTTTAAACGCTCAGAGGCCAGCTTTCAGCAAATCGCCAAATTGGTAGCGCGTGCCATAGATGATTATCGCGAAAATCTAAAAGGTGAAAGCGGTATTTTCGCCAAAGGGTTCCCTAAGCAAACCGTGTTTGCCAGCTCCTGGTACGTCAAAATGAAAACCGGCGGGCATTTAACCTCCCATATTCATGAGGAAGGTTGGGTAAGCGGAGCATTGTACCTGGCAGTGCCCAAGCAAAAAACGCATCCTGATGAAGGTAGCATTGAGCTCAGCACTCATGGGGATGATTATCCCAAACAACATGACAACTTTCCCAGCAAAACCATCGCACCTGAGGTTGGGGATATTGTGATGTTTCCCTCATCGGTATTTCATCGTACGATTCCCTTCAACTCGGATGAGGAACGGATTTGCATTGCCTTTGATCTGAAACCAGCCTGAGCCAGTTCAACGTGGACTGACCTGAAATACACCCACTAATTGGGATAATGTTTGGGCTGTATTACGAACCATTGTCGAACGAGATTGCAAAGCACTGACCGCTGACTTTAATTGTTCAGCAGATACCCCTACTTGTCGGGCAGTATCGCCGTGTATATGGCTGTTGTTTGCCAATTGTTTGATGGTGGAGAACATCTGCTCGACCAGAATATGCAACTCACCATTATCGCTTGAAGCTTGTTCAGTCATTTTCAAACTTCTGTCGACGTTTTCTACTCCAGTTTCCATAAAGCGCATGGCTTCCTGAGTTTCCTGTTGCATGCCTTCTATCATGCGTTGAATTTCGTCGGCAGAATTCGCTGTGCGTGAGGCCAAATTGCGAACTTCATCGGCCACGACTGAAAAACCTCGGCCATGCTCGCCGGCCCGGGCCGCTTCAATAGCAGCATTTAATGCCAGCATATTGGTTTGATTAGTAATTTCAGTGATAACATTGATTATCTTGCCGATTTCAGAGGTTCGGTCATTCAGTGATCTGACTGAATTAGCCGTATTTTCAACGACGTTGCGTATCTCTTGAGTGCCTTTGCGGGCACTTTCAAATTGAACCCGAGCGTCTTCCACGACTCGGTCCATTTCAAGTTTCATGGTCTCGGCGGTTTGATTAGCCTGGCCGATATCCTCTATTTGCTCTTTCAACAGATCGAGCATTTTAGTTATCGCGTCGGTCACTTCTGCTGATACCTGATAGGCCTCACGGTTGGTATCTAACATGGATTTATTGGTTTGGTGTACGTCATGACTGGAAAAAATCACCTGTCCGACGATGCCATCCAGATTATCGATAAAACTGTTAATCCAGCGACCCATGTCGCCTGTTTCATCGGCCATCATTTTTTCATTATTCAAGCGTTGCCGGAGATTTCCCTCACCCTCAGCAATCTCCTGGATAACTCGTGTCATTTCATTCATTCGATCTGCAAGTCGTTTAGTACTGAATTTACGGATCAGTAATGCAATGATAATCATCATGCAAACGGATACCGTGTCGATAGCAAATTGAGGTAGCGTGGTGAAATAGTGTAAAGCACTGTTGACCCCCACCAAGGCTATCATGCCTGAGACAAAGCTTTTCAATAAGCTGACATTCACTGAACGGCGACGGTAAACCTCTTCCAGGTCGCCCTCACACATCATTCCCCAACGATCAGGAGAGCCTGTTAATTGAAAAGTCACACCTTTACCAATGACGGGAATATGCCGGTAATCTGAATAACCAGGATAAGTGACAAACAGGTTTTCGCCATTGCGAATAGTTTCGCGTACCCCCGGATGTAATTGGCCAGTCGCCGGATCGGTAAACCGAATTTCGAACTCGGTATGCCGATTAACTTTAACCACTCCCCAATGGGTGTTTATGCCGGACTTAAGATTTTCACCATGCGAGAAAGTGTTATCTTCAAACCGTGATCGGGACAGAGCAACGCCTTGCTGAATCATCGGGTCAAAACGTGATTCCACCATAAAAATATAGTTGTCCCCAGACTCTGGATAAACATGACCTGCTTCGCGTTGAATTAAATCACTTACTACGTCATTGGGTACACGGCCACATAACGCACCAACAACCTGATCGCCGTTTACTAACGGCAGATAAAACATCAAAGTTACTTCATCATGAAACTTTGAACTTGATGGTCCAATCTCGAGCGTTAACAGATCGGTATAGGGACCATGCAAAAAGGGCTGTTTCAGACCTTGTTCAACGGCGTTGTTATTCAGATCATGCTGGCCGATATGTGCTGAATAAGTCGATTGGATCACCCGACCGCTCTTTTCAATAATAAATATCTCGGAAAAATGTTTAGCAGAGTTCAGCCGTTGTTCAAGCAGAGAGCTATCCATATCACCGAGAGAACCGGGTAATTGCTCTGCGAGTAGCTTGAGCTGATTCCATTGGGAATGAGTCCATTGCTGTAGTAGTTTGACACGAGTTGCCGCAATTCCTTCGAATGTATGTTCAACTTCGGCATAGGTATCACGATTGAGATAACAGCTCCATCTCATGGCAAACTTTCCCGTTTGACCAAACCAGGGGAGCCAGCGTCGTTCAGCAACACTTAAATTCATCGACTGACTTTTTAAAGACATAGTAATTGATACCTTAGTTAGGAATACTCCAAAAGGGGTAGGCAATTTCTAAACCAGTCTGTGAAGTCGATTAAAAACAAGTGGTTAATCGTTAAAGAGAAAAAAATACCGCACTGGGTTGGTGCGGTAGGGGAGGCGCAGCGGGTTTTATTAGTGCACTTAAAAAGAGTAATGTAAATACCTGTTTTACAAGTCTATTATCTATGATTCTTGTTGGATGTTATAGGTTTTTGACGACGTCCAATACTTCATCAATATGTTGTTTGACTTTGACATTTCGCCATTCATTGATCAGCTTTCCTTCGGTATCGATAAGGAATGTACTGCGAACAATGCCCATGTATTCACGTCCATAATTTTTCTTCAGCTGCATCACGCCAAACAAGTTACAAACTGTTTCATCAGCATCTGAGAGTAAGTCAAAAGGAAATTGCTGTTTTTCTTTGAAGTTTTCATGAGCACGCACGCTGTCTCTGGAGATCCCGAATATCAGTGTGTTGTGAGCATTAAACGTCTCAATATGATCACGGAAATTCTGACCTTCCAATGTGCATCCTGGGGTGTTGTCTTTGGGGTAAAAATAGATAAGCACATTCTTGCCATGTAGGTCGGAAAGCCGGATGGTTTTATCGCCAGTGGAAGGCAATTCAAAATCCGGTACGGTTTGCTGTAAATTAACTGTAGTCATTAAACGTTCTCCATTAGTGATTATTTTGCTGGCAGTACCTTACCCAAAGCAGTCCGGTCTTGTCATCTACTGGCTGGCAAAGTACCATGCCAGTTTATTTTCGCGGAGTCTGATGAATATGTTCAGCGGCAGTATGGTAGCTCTGGTAACACCCATGCGGGCGGATGGCTCGTTAGACGGTGAAAGCCTGCGCAAGCTCGTTGATTTTCATATTCAAAATGGCACCAGTGCGATTGTGGCTGTCGGTACTACTGGTGAGTCCGCTACATTAAGCATTGATGAGCATACAGATGTAATTCGTCAGGTGGTGGAGCAGGCTGCGGGTCGCATTCCCGTCATTGCCGGTACCGGTGCCAACTCTACCGAAGAAGCCATTGAACTGTCCCATTACGCTAAACAATTAGGTGTTGCGGCCGTTCTGTTGGTCACACCTTATTACAACCGACCGACTCAGGAAGGTTTGTATCTGCATTTTAAAGCGATTGCTGAAGCGGTGGATATTCCGCAAATCCTCTATAACGTTCCCAGCCGCACAGCGTGTGACTTATTACCGGAAACCGTTGGTCGTCTGGCCAAAATCGGCAATATTATCGGTATTAAAGAAGCGACCGGAGATGTACGAAGAGTGTCGTTAATTAAGGAACTGTGTGACGATAATTTCGAACTTTATACCGGCGAAGATGCCAATACCGTTGATTTTATTCTGGCGGGTGGTCGTGGGGTCATTTCAGTGACTGCGAATGTGGCACCTGCCTTAATGAGCCAGATGTGTGAATCTGCTTTGAAGGGTGATGCTGATAATGCCCGTGAAATAAACGATAAATTATCTTTACTGCATCAGCGGTTATTTTCTGAATCCAATCCTATTCCGGTTAAATGGGCTCTCCATGAAATGGGTCTGATACCGGAAGGGATACGTTTACCAATGACAGTTTTGTCTGAACAATTTCATCAACCGGTTCGTGAGGCGCTGGTCACTGCCGGTGTTCTGAATCCCTAAGTGAGTGAATGTAATTAAATGAACACAAATCGTTTTAAGTTGAAAGCCTGTGGAGTGCTGGTCGCAGTAAGCGTTTCAGGTTGTGGGTTAATGCCATCACTGGATGAGGTTGCTCCTGATAATACCCAAAAGTATCGTAAAGCAGAAACAATGCCACCGTTGGACATTCCACCTGACTTGAGCACATCACGAATCAACGATCAAATCGCTGGCAATCAGCAAAGCTCAGCAACGTATTCCGAATATGAAGAAGCCAGCACCAATCCATTAGCAGCGCGTTATAACATCACTCCAGAATCCAAACCTGCTTTATCGGGCGAGGGGGATGATCGGCATCTGGTCGTTCCGGGAGACCGTGAAGAAACCTGGCAACGTATTGAAGCTTTCTGGGCGGATATCAATATGAATATTCACCGTAAAGATCAGCGTATTGGTCTGATGGATACTCAGCCGGACGTTGATGGCTATGCCTATCGTGTTCGTATGGAGCGCGGAGATGTAAATCGTTCGGCTCGAGTTTATGTGAATGGTGTAGATGATACCAATCGCAACAATCAGAAAGATGAAGCGATGCTGCGTCAGTTGGCTGAATATCTAGGTGGCTTATACCAACAGGATAAAGCACGTGCTGAGGCCTCTTTGCCAAGCTCAGCAGCACAACAAACTGAAGCGCGTGTCATTTTGCTGGATGAAGCCGAAGGTCAACAGGCTTTATTGGTGGAGCAGGAATTCACTACCGTTTGGGATCGTGTCGGTCGGGTATTGGATAGCCGTGGTTTTGCTGTTGAAGATCGTGACCGTTCACGTGGTACATATTACGTGCGCTACCTGGATCCATTTAACGAAGCTGAGAGAGAAGAGCCTGGCTTCTTTGGTCGTATGGCTTTCTGGAAAGATGACGATGAGGTGGCGCCTGAAGAGTACTACTACATCAAACTTATTTCAGATGCGTCAGATACCCGTATAACCGTACTGGATTCTGAACAGGTTCGTACTTCTTCAGAAACAGCGAAACGTTTACTGGGTCTGATTCAGGAACAATTGACTCAATAATGCGCTTTGCATCACTTGGCAGCGGTAGCCGGGGCAATGCAACACTGATTTCACAGGGAAAAACCACAATTCTGGTGGATTGTGGTTTTTCTGCTCGTGAAACTGAAAAACGTTTGCGGCGTGTTGGTCTGACGTCTTCGGACCTCACCGCTATTCTGGTGACGCACGAGCATGCCGATCATATCGGTGGCGTGCGAGTGCTATCACAGAAATTCAATATTCCGGTTTATGCTACACCCGGCACGGCAGCAGGTTTACCTGTTGATGTGATGCCGCATATTCACGAGTTTAGCTGTCATGAGCGATTCAATGTTAATGATATTGAAGTCTCACCGTTTCCGGTGCCACACGATGCGCGTGAACCCAGTCAGTTTGTGTTCCACAACGGTGATTTCCGCTTAGGCTTGTTAACCGATGTTGGTTTTATCACACCGGTGATCGAGTCAGCTTTGACGTTGTGTGATGGGCTGATGCTGGAAGCGAATCATGATATGGCAATGCTGGATCAGGGGGAATACCCGGAATATTTAAAACAGCGGGTCGGTGGACGTTTTGGTCATTTAAATAACGTGCAATCTGCCGAATTACTTGCGAAAATTGACACCACACGCTTGCAACACATTGTTGCTATGCATATCAGCGAAAAAAATAATTCTCCGACCTTGGTGAGTCCTTTATTTGCTGATGCACTGAACTGCACACCAGACTGGATTGGCATCGCTGAACAAGATGCCGGATTTGACTGGCGCGAACTTAAAAAAGCCTAAGAGAAAACACCATGCAAAAATTACAGCAACTTTATGCCGGTAAAGCCAAAAGCGTCTTTGCTACAGAAGACCAGGATTATGTTGTGCTCAGTTTTCGGGACGATACATCGGCATTTGATGGTGAACGTATCGAACAATTAAGCCGTAAAGGTGAGATTAATAACAAGTTTAATGCATTTATCATGGAGCAATTGGCCAACGCGGGTATTCCGACGCATTTTGAAAAACTGCTCAGTGCCAATGAAGCGCTGGTCAAAAACATGAAAATGATCCCGGTGGAATGTGTGGTGCGTAATGTGGCTTCAGGCAGTCTGGTCCGCCGGCTTGGCGTGGAAGATGGAATGGAGCTTAACCCGCCGGTATTTGAGTTTTTCCTGAAAAATGATGCTTTACATGACCCAATGGTTAATGAATACCATATCGCCACTTTTGGCTGGGCTACCGATGAACAGGTCCAACGCATGAAAGCGTTGACCTTTGAAGTCAATCAGGTGTTGAAAAAACTGTTTGCCGATGCCGGGATGATTCTGGTGGATTACAAACTGGAATTTGGTGTGTTCAAAGACGAAGTCTATCTCGGTGATGAGTTCAGCCCGGATGGATGCCGTTTATGGGATGCTGAAACCCGTAAAAAACTCGATAAAGACCGCTTCCGTCAGGGATTGGGTGGTGTTATCGAGGCCTACGAAGAAGTTGCTCAACGGATTGGTGTGCCTTTGTAGTTGATATAACCACAGAGGGACAGAGGTTTAAAAATATATCCGCAGATTTCGCAGATGGGCGCAGATATTTAGAGAAAAATTTTAATTTAAGCCTTTGAACAAAAGACCAAGCCCTGTAAATCAAAACCGGGTTGAATAGTTATTTTCCGTAGGTTGGCGCTGAGTCTGCGAAGCCCAACATCTTGTTTATGTCGGGTTACGCTGCGATAACCCGACCTACATTATTTTTAATCTCTGTGCTCTCTGTGTCTCTGTGGTTTGTATTCTTTTAAGCTGCACACATCTGCGTAATCTGTGGATAAAAATACAGCTGATATGAAATAGTCGTTGTTTCTATCCAACACGCCTTGCCACTCGATCAATCAGCCGACATAATCCTTTTTTGTTTATTCGCCAGAACAGGGAAGCTTATGTCGCGCACTCTCTCAAAATACCCGTTATTGCCACAGCAGCCAATTGAATGGTTATTGGCATTACTCTACCTGGTATCTCCCTTTTATCTGGCCTCCAGTCTCGGTGGCACTGGATTTGATCTACCATTTAATATCACCGTCTGGGCGGCCGCTACGTTAGTTATTGCTTATTCAGTCTGGTATTTCTGTGGGCAGGATAAGCTGATTCTTCCAGCAAATTACAAAGGCCTGCTGGCATTACCAGTCGGGATCCTTCTGGCCGCTGCCCTAGCTGGGGTAAAAGACCCAATCACATGGTTATTTCGCATTACATATGTCATGGCGGGTGTGATTTTTCTATTCGGGTTATTTCAATTTCGACTTAAAAACACTGACAAACTTTTACTTTTGCTCGCGGTTGCGACATTCCTTCATAGTCTCTTTGGCATGATTCAACTTTTCCAGCCGCCAATTTTGGTGGACTGGATTCCGAAAACTAACACGCAAATAGCTACTGGAGTATTCCAGCAGGTAAATGTGATGGCGAGTTTTTTGGTGACTGGCATATTGATTTGTATTTATTTGTGTTTACGACCAATTTCCTATAAGCGGATTTATCTGAAAATTTTTTTATTGCTGACCATCGGTGTGGCTACGTGTGTAATGGTGTCGACTGGCTCAAGAATTGGACTTCTATCTGGAATATTCGGCTTATTGATGCTGCTGATTGGTTATCGAAATCAAGTCAGAAAAAATTGGAAAACGATTCTATCTATTCTGTTATTGATCATAGCTGCAAGCTGGTTAGCCAAAGAAGGCTTACATAAAACCTTGGATAAATCCTATCGATTGGTTGAAGCGCAATATTCTGATCAGCGTTTAAGTATTTATCGCATTTCTCTTAATGCTTTTTCTGAAGCTCCAATAAGTGGTCATGGCATCGGCAGTTTTCTTGAACAGTTTGGTTTAGCTTCATCAGAGTTTTACAAAAAGCATCCAAATGCAGATATGCCAACTTATATTGGGCATCCCCATAATGAGCTTTTGCAGTGGGCAATTGAAGGGGGCTTGCTGGCATTGGGAGGGATTGTAATTGCTGTAATCAGTGTACTTTGGTTTGCAATTAAATATAGGCAACAAAGGTTATTAGCCAATTTGGCCTTATTACTCCCGATTACCTTTCATACACAGGTAGAGCACCCTTTTTATATTTCATCATTTCACTGGTTTATTTGGTTAACGTTGCTTTTTGTATTACTTAATCATCACTTAGTCATTAGACAAAATTTGATCAGCTTGATGGCAAAAAAATCACTTCGTAGTTTGGTGGTTATTCTGCTTACAGTAACTTTGCTTTTTTTATGGCAAACATCACAAGCCCAACAACAAATGTATCAATTCATAAGACAATCGCAGCAAGCGCCTCAATTGGATAGCGCGTTAAATAATCTGTATTACAAAACGTATGCAGAGCAAATCGTCATGCGAACTCACTTACATGATGCAATCGGAAGAAATGACGCTGATAAATTGGTTCAGGTAGTGAATTGGTTCGAATCAGAACTGATTAAAAAACCTGAATTGAAAGTGTTTGAAGATATTATTAATGGCTATTTTGCTTTAGCACAGTCTGAACAACGCTGTCAGACGATCGGTAAAAGTCTGCAATATTACCCAGCAAATAAAGTTTTACAGAATCTTCAACAAGATTGTTTAGCCATAAACTGACAAAAAATGTCACTAGTTGACGTAGGTTGACCTTTGTTAAACTTAAAAAGTAATGCACATATAGATAAGTTATTAATTTTAAAGTGAAATTTAAGTTGGCATAGAGGGTGCGTTATTAATTCCGAGCACAAAGCTTGTCGTCTATATAATGGAGATTGAAAGATGAAAAAAACACAACAAGGTTTTACATTAATTGAGTTAATGATCGTTATCGCGATAATCGGTATTTTGGCGGCAATCGCTTTGCCTGCATACCAAACTTATACAGATAAAGCTAGATATACAGAAATTGTTATGGCTGCAACTAGCGTTAAATCTGCTGTTGAAGTATGTGCACAAGTAGAAGGTGGTTTTTCAAATTGTACCGCAGGATCCAATGGCGTACCTAATGATGTAACAACATCTCCATCTATTGCTAACACTATTAACTGGGCTGTTGCAAGTAATACATCTGGAACTATCACGGTAACTCCTGATGCTAACGCACCGGGAAATATCTCCGCTGCAGATACTTACATTATGACTGGTACATATGATACAAACTCTGGTGTTGTCACATGGGCTGGTGCATGTGCTAATAATCCTGCACTTTGCTAGTTTTTAGCTAACATAAAAAAAGCCCCGATTCATCGGGGCTTTTTTTTGTATCTGACTTATTAATTATCCTCTAGTAAATCTTTTCAACTCAACTGATCGCTAGGATTTAATTCTTTTTTAAACATTAATATCCAAAATCCTTTTTGACACTCACCAATAAATTGCTTTCAATTGCCCCATAAATTCTTAATTGGGGAATCCCGTGGAAAATCATCCAAAAATAATAACCGTTGGCTGGCGAGAGTGGTTGAGCTTGCCTGAGTTGGGTATTCAACAAATCAAAGCCAAGGTGGATACTGGTGCTCGAACTTCCGCGATTCATGCCTTTTCGGTTGAGCCGATTGATAAGAACGGTGAGCTTTGGGTAAGATTCGGGGTGCATCCCAATCAACACGATACTGAGACGGAAATCTGGTGCGAAGCGCGAGTTAAGGACGAGCGAAACGTTACTGACTCAGGTGGTCACACAGAAAAACGTTATGTAATTGAGACGCCACTGAGCGTTGGCGGTCATAGCTGGCCGATTGAAATTACCCTGACCAATCGCGATACCATGTTGTTTCGAATGTTACTGGGACGTACTGCCATGACGACTGGTAATATATTGGTTAATCCGGCATTGTCCTATCAAGCAAGCCCCGCATTCCACGACACTACCCAAGCGCCAAGAGATGAAGCGCTTGATGGAGAATCTGCATGAAAATAGCCATTTTGTCCCGTAATTCGAAGCTGTATTCCACTCGCCGATTGGTTGAGGCAGCGGAGGCACGAGGTCACGAAGTGGATGTGCTGGATGTGCTGCGTTGTTATATGAATATCACTTCGATGAAACCGGAAGTCCATTACAAGGGCGAGAATCTGACCGGTTATGATGCGGTGATTCCTCGGATCGGGGCTTCGGTGACCTTTTACGGAACTGCTGTACTGCGCCAGTTTGAAATGATGAACGTGTATCCGCTGAATGAATCAGTCGCTATCAGCCGTTCACGCGATAAACTTCGCGCTCTGCAGTTATTATCCCGCCGCGGAATTGGTCTACCAGTAACGGGCTTTGCACATCGTCCGGATGATGTTGATGATTTAATCAAGATGGTCGGTGGTGCGCCGCTGGTGATTAAATTATTGGAAGGTACCCAGGGCATCGGTGTGGTATTGGCAGAGACTGCTGGGGCCGCTGAGAGTGTTATCGAAGCCTTTATGGGTATGAAAGCCAATATCTTGGTACAAGAATTTATCAAAGAAGCCGGTGGTGCGGATATTCGCTGTTTTGTGGTCGGAGAGAAAGTGGTTGCCGCAATGAAACGCCAGGGTAAAGAGGGCGAGTTCCGATCTAACCTGCATCGTGGGGGCAGTGCCAATTTAATCCGCATTACACCGGCAGAGCGTGCTACCGCTGTCAGGGCAGCCAAAACGATGGGGCTGAATGTGTGTGGTGTGGATTTATTGCGTTCGAACCATGGACCAGTCGTGATGGAGGTTAATTCGTCGCCAGGGCTTGAAGGTATCGAATCAGCAACCGGTAAGGATATTGCCAGTTTGATTATTGATTTTATTGAAAAGAACTCTGTTTCAGGAACCACTAAAACCAAAGGCCGTGGTTGATGCCTGACGAGTTAATTATTGCCGGGCAAAAAATTGGCCCCGGACAAAATAAAGTAGTTGATGTAGCTCTACCGGATTTGTATATGCATACCTCCTTGAGTATGCCGGTGCAGGTGATGCGTGGACGACGTGACGGGCCTGTTTTATTTGTGTCCGGCGCGGTACATGGAGATGAAATCGTCGGTGTGGAAATAATTCGTCGGCTGGTTCGAAGTAAACGGCTTAAAAGCCTTAAAGGGACGTTGATAACCATCCCGGTGGTTAACGTATATGGTTTTATCAATCAAACACGTTATTTGCCAGACCGCCGAGATTTAAACCGCTGTTTCCCCGGTTCTGAAGAGGGTTCTCTGGCGGCGCGCCTCG
>NZ_DFTU01000065.1:31743-32219 GCF_002379485.1 Methylophaga sp. UBA4204
CGCCTCGCCAATCTTTTTATGAGCGAGGTGGTGAATAAGTGTACCCATGGCGTAGATTTACATACTGCAGCCATTCACCGCGATAACCTGCCACAGATTCGTGCAGCGTTGGATAATCCTGCCGTTGAAGAAATGGCGAGAGCATTTAATGCCCCGGTTATTTTGAATTCAGGCTTGATTGAGGGATCTCTGCGTTATGCCTGTCAGCAGGCCAATGTGCCGGTTATCGTCTATGAAGCCGGTGAAGCATTACGTTTTAATGAACTGGCGATTCGTGCTGGTGTCAGAGGCGTATTGGCGGTAATGCGTAAGCTGGGCATGTTGACTGAATCCCGTACTAAACATTTGAAACCGGCAGAACCATTTGTCGCGCGTTCAAGCAGTTGGGTGAGGGCACCGCAAAGCGGAATTTTCAGAATGCTGGTTCCTATGGGAGCCCACGTGACCAAAGGCGATATTCTGGGAATGGTCGCGGC
>NZ_DFTU01000094.1:0-4975 GCF_002379485.1 Methylophaga sp. UBA4204
TAAGGTCGTAGCAAAGCGGATGTCTGGTCGTTTCAGACGCCTTAAATGGTTTGGTATGTCGGTCTGGTTAATTTTCTTTATTGGGCCTTACCTACGCTGGAACGGCCAACAGGCAATTCTTTTCGATATCCCCAATCGTCAATTCAACTTTTTAGATATCACCATTTTCCCACAAGATATCTGGATGCTTTCCCTTACATTATTATTCTTTGCCATATTGTTGGCGGCAGTAACCAGTATTGCGGGTCGGGTATTCTGTGGTTATTTCTGTTTTCAAACTGTCTGGACCGATGTTTTTACCTTTATCGAAACCCGTATTGAAGGTGATACACCTCAAAAAGCGATGAAGTTTAAAAACTCACCGAATACCATCAGCAAAGTCTCCCGCATTGTTCTGAAACATGCTTTATGGTTGTCAATTGCCTTACTGACTGGCGTTACCTTTGCTGCCTGGTTTACCGATGCGTATCAACTCTGGTATGACTATTTTCATCTGCAGGCGTCATTAGCTGCCTGGATAGTCCTGGCTATGTTTACTATTGGAACATATATCTTTGCTGGATTTATGCGTGAGCAGGTCTGTTTCTGGCTATGCCCATATGCCCGTCTGCAAGGAGTTATGTATGATCAGGATACCGTGCTGCCAGCATATGATGCCGAACGTGGCGAACCCCGTGGTAAGCTTAAAAAAGGTGCTATGGACTCTAGTAAAGGCAGCTGTATCGATTGCAAGGTGTGTGTTGCAGTATGTCCTACCGGAATTGATATACGTAAGGGGCAACAAGAGGGATGTATCACCTGTGGTATGTGTATTGATGCCTGTGACAGTATTATGGACAAAACCAATCAGCCTCGTGGTCTGATTCGTTATGCGTCATACAAGGATTTACATCACAATGCTCAACCGGCCCCGTTATATAAACGTCCGAGAGTTATTATTTATTCATTTATATTGATGATGGCAATGTCTGGCGTTGGTTATGGATTTGCCACGCTCTCGTCGACAGAGTTTCAGGTTATTCACAATCGACAACCGGTATTTGTTCAGCTAAGTGATGGATCTATTCAGAACCGTTACACACTTAAAATGCTTAACAAAACCAATAAAACCATGGAAGTTCAGTATGGCATCAGTGGTTTGGAAGGCGCCACTTTGCATGGTATTGACCACAGCGTTATTATTGAACCCGGTAAGGTTATTCCATTACAGGCACTGGTTAGAGTGCCAGATGGAGAACTCAACAAAGAACTTGAACACCTGACTTTTATTGCTAATGTCGTTTCCAACCCGGGTGTTTCTGTCCAGTATGAAAGTGTCTTTATGGGGCCGAAATGATGGCAATCTCACAAGAAAATAATCAAGCACTGAAGAATCCATGGGTCTTAGGTTTTCTCGCTTTTTTGTGCACGTTTGTCACGATGAATATCATATTTATCTACCTGGCATTTAAGTCGCCACCAAATCTGGTCGTCGATAATTACTATGAGCGAGGCAAGGCTTACGCTGAGAAAGATATGCAGCTTGAACAGGAAAATAAGCTCGGCTGGAGCGGGGTTATTATGGTTCCTGCAAATAACCGGGTCAATCAGCGTCAGGCTTATGAAGTGCTGATCCAAGGAAAAAATTCTACAACTGTAGAATTGGATTCTGTCAGCTTATTCGCTTATCGCCCTTCAGATCAGCGTGAAGATTTTTCGGTTGAAATGAATCCTATTGGTCTGGGACGTTATGGCGCGGATATTGAGTTTGGCTTGCCAGGTAACTGGGACATAATAGTTGAAGCCAAACGTGGAGATGATGAGTTTCTGATCACCCGCAGAATTTATATTGATCCTTAATTATTTAAAAGCAAGTTGATAGTTTTTGTCTGAATCTGCCGCGCAAACTAAAAAAAGCGAATGTTTTCATTGTGGATTAATTGTCAAAAATCCCGGTGAATTTACTGCACAAATAAATTCCCTTCCACATGACTTTTGTTGTCATGGCTGCCAAATGGCATGCCAGACAATCTACGCAGCGGGACTACAGGGTTTTTATAATAAAACGCCAGAAGGCGAATCACTTGCCCCCCCGCCTGAAACAGCTAATGATTTTCATGCCTATGATATTGATGAAATTCAGGCAGATTATGTTGATGATCTAGGCGATAAACGCACCATTTACCTGTTAATCGAGGGGATACATTGTGCTGCCTGCGTTTGGTTAATTGAACATGCACTACATAAATTACCGGGTGTGTTGGAGGCAGATGTAAATTTGACAGCAAAACGCTGTCGAATTCGCTGGGATAATCGCGAAACTTCCTTATCTGTTTTAATGCAGCACCTCGCTAAACTGGGCTATGCAGCAGTGCCTTTTGACCCGGAAACGGCAGAAGGTGCATTGGCCAAGCGTCATCGTGGATTAGTATATCGAATGGCTTTTGCCGGTTTTGCCATGATGAACCTGATGTGGGTTTCCATTGCATTGTATTCCGGTGCAGCAGAAGACGAGTTCCGCAATCTGTTTCATTGGGTGGGCTTTTTTATTGCCACACCAACATTGCTTTATTCAGGTTATCCATTTTTTCACAATTCAATAAGTGGATTACGCAGCCGTTATCTGACCATGGATTTACCGATTGCTATCGGTGCTACTGCAACCTATATTTACTCAACGTATATCACCTTCACTGGATCGTTAGATGGCGAAGTCTTCTTTGATACGGTAGTGAATTTTATCTTTGTGATTCTTATTGGCCGATATTTGGAAGCGCTTTCCAAGCGGAACGCGCTATCCGCAACGCGGCGCATGCTGGAGTTACAACCGAAACTGGCAACCCTAATTGAAGCGGGTGTCCAGAAAACAGTGCCTATCCGTTCGGTAAAAGCAGGGGATTTGGTGCTGGTCCGTCCCGGTGAGAATATACCAGTCGATGGCATTGTGACCGAGGGTGAAAGTGTCGTCGATGAATCAATGTTGACTGGCGAATCACAACCGATTCGCAAACAACCTGAAGATTCTGTAGTGGCCGGCAGTATTAATGGGGAAGGCGCTTTTGTTGTCAGAGCAAAACATGTGTTACGCCATACTGCCCTGGCGAAAATCATTGCGCTGATGGATGAGGCGCAAACCTCTAAAGCCCCTATTCAAACCCTGGCAGACAAAATCGTTCCCTGGTTTGTGGTAATTACCTTGACCCTTGCTACATTGACCTTTATGTACTGGGTGGGAAGTGATTTTGAAAAAGCATTATTGGCTGCAGCCTCAGTATTAGTAGTGACCTGTCCCTGTGCTTTTGGCATGGCAACCCCAATGTCGATTGCGGTTGCCAGTGGTGTAGGGGCTAGCAATGGTATTTTGATCAAACAAGGTGTTGCATTAGAGAAGTTATCCAGTGTGACTCATTATGTGTTTGATAAAACAGGCACATTGACTGAAGGTAAATTAAGGCTGGTTAAACGATTCACCGCGGAAGGCATTTCCCCACAAACGGTCTTACAGATTGCGGCGTCAGCAGAGCAACAGTCCGAACACGGTATTGCAAAAACCATTATCTCAGCCGCTCAGCAAGAGAATCTGCCTTTATTGGAGATTTCCAGGTTTAATGCTTCTCCGGGAAGAGGGGTGGAAGCGGATATTGAGGGACAGAAAATTCTGGTAGGTACGGCGGAATGGATGACGCTGCATGATATAAAGCTAAATGGCGAATGGCAATCACAGGTCAATCAGCTGGAACAACAAGGGATCAGCGGTGTATTTGTGGCACGTGATCAAAAACTGATAGGCATTTTAGGCTTGTTCGATACGTTACGAGATGACGCAAAAAACGTGATTGCTGACATGTTGGCACAGGGGCTTAAAGTCACTGTATTAAGTGGTGATCGTCAACTGGTAGTGGATTCGGTTACCGCAGATTTAGGCAATATCCAGCGATTGGCCGAAGTATTGCCTGCTGAGAAACGGCAGGTGATTCAGCGATTACAGCAACAAGGCGATTTTGTTGCAATGGTCGGTGATGGCATTAATGATTCACCCGCATTAATTCAGGCTGATGTGGGTATAGCTCTGGCTTCGGGGACCGATGTCTCTATTGAAAGTGCCGATATTATCCTATCGCATAATCAACTGAGTCAGGTCGCTTTGGCAAGGCAGTTGGCTGCTCGGACATTACGCACCATCCGGCAGAATATTGTATTATCCATAAGTTATAACGTGATTATGGTTCCATTAGCTATGATGGCCTTAGTCAGTCCCTTACTGGCAGCAATCACGATGCCGATTAGTTCGTTACTTGTCATTGGTAATGCTGCCAGGATTAGTCGAATAGTAAAGAGGTAGGCTATGGAAGTCATTTATGGACTTTTACCCGGTATGTTATTGCTGGGCCTGGTGGGTGTTGCAGTGTTTTTCTGGGCTGTTCGAAGTGGTCAGTACGACGATATGGATGGCGCCGCTAACCGGGTATTGATGGATGATGATAACGATCCTGAAGAGACCGAAGCGGATGAAGAACCACAAGTAAAGAATGAAGCCCGCAAGGATGAATAGGCTTGTTATTCTGTGTTGCGTTGGCCTTTTGCTGACGAAAAACGTCCTGGCTGAAAATATACATGTTGGCATGAGTAGTGCATTGACTGGTCCACTAGCTGAAATGGGATTGTCAATGCAAGCCGGAATAAACGCTTTTTTTTCCAAAGTAAATGATCAGGGAGGCATTCAGGGCAATCGTATTGAACTATTGGCACTGGATGACTCCTACGAACCAGTTCTGGCAGCCTCTAATATGCGGCAGCTTATTACTGAGCATGATGTCGTGGCGGTACTGGGTAATGTTGGAACACCAACGGCAGTTGTCACTGTTCCGATTGCGGAACAATCTCAGGTTGCTTTGGTCGGTGCATTTTCCGGTGGTGAAGTGTTAAGGCGAGATCCTCCTAGTCGTTACATCATTAATTTCCGACCAGGATATCGACAAGAAGTCACTACGTTGAT
>NZ_DFTU01000094.1:5031-14793 GCF_002379485.1 Methylophaga sp. UBA4204
AGGCGAGATCCCCCTAGTCGTTATATCATTAATATTCGGCCAGGATATCGACAGGAAGTCGCAACGTTGATTTACGGTTTATTGAATGCGGGCATTCAAGCCGATGAGATCGCTTTTTTTACGCAGCAGGATAGTTATGGCAATGCGGTATATCAGTCAGCTGCGCTGGCCTTGCAAGCCAAAGGGTTTTATCGGGCGGAGTACCTGCCTCATGCCTATTATTCTCGCAATACAATGAATGTCGAAAGTGCTGTTGCGACGATTCTCAAAGCAAAAAAAACACCCAAAGTTATTCTGATGGCTGGCAGTTATGCCCCATCGGCCAAGTTTATAAAACTATTGCATGCAGATAAGCCGGACATGTGGTTTGTGAATGTGTCATTTGTCGGTAGCCATGTACTGGAGCAATCTCTTAAAGGGATTGATGCAAATGTTCTGGTCAGTCAGGTTGTGCCGGAAGTCGATGCGGATTTGCCGATCGTCAATGAATATCGGCAGGCTTTGGCGCAATATGATAAAAACTTGCAGCCCAATACGGTCTCTCTGGAAGGCTACATCGTGGCAAAAGTATTTTGCCAGGCATTAAAACGTATTGATGGTCCAGTAACACGACAGTCAGTAGTTGATGCTCTTTATGATCTGAAGGATTGGGATATTGGTCTGGAGACCCAGAGCAGTTTTGCCAGTAATACCTCTGCTGTAGGCAACAAAGTCTGGCTCAGCAAACTTGAAAACGGTTCGTTTAGATCCTTTGAATGGCGTGACTTTGAGTTACCACAGTAGCTTCATCTACAGGATGTGAGCAAAATGAACAGGGAAAATATGTTTAAAAACTGGAGCATCCGTGCACTGCTGCACTTCTGGGCAGTCATTACCGTATTGATGGTATTGCTAATGGCGGCAATAGCCATGTTCAGCCATCATCATTACACCAAAAATCAACTCCAGCTTACCGAACAAGTGTTTCCGCTGGTAGATAATGCTCGACAAATTACGACCAGCGCGGCCGCCTTTATTACCAGGCAGAAGCAGATTATCAGTGCCCAAAATGCTGATGAACTTGCCAGTGTTGCTAAACGAGCGCCGCTTGAGGCTGAATTCGAACAAACCTGGCAACGTTTACTGGTAAGTATGCAGGAGCTGGAAATTTCACCAGAGCTCACCACTGTTTTAACTGATTATTATCAACAGTTTCTCGAAACTGATAGTCAGTTACTGCAGCAAATGCAGGTTCAGCACCAATTATCTGAACAGCTTGAACAACGTACCGAAAGTGTGTCCTTGCTGGGAGAAGAAATTCAGGAAATTGCCGAAGCGATTACCGGCAAAATTGATTTGACCCTGACCAGACAAATCCAGTCCTTACGTCCTCCTGCATTAGTTGAACAGTCTGATACAACTACGTTAATTGATAATTACAGTGCCGTAGAACGAAGCAGCTATTCTTTGATGCTGAATGTGTTGCGTATCAGTATGTTAAGTCAGAAAATTCGTGAAACACAAAATCAGGATTTGCTGCTGAGTATCAGGGAAAACGATATTAGGGAACAAGAGGCGATGTTGCGTAATGCTATTTTGGTAATCAAGCAGCATCTACAAAATTACCCTGATTTGATGCTACAGGCCGATAGATTACAACAACAGATTGATAGCTTTATTCACTTGGTAGTAGACAATGATAATTCGGTTTATCAATTGCGTATCCGACAAATAGAGGCATATGAACAATCCCAAATCGTGCAACAGCAGGGGTTGGATATATTGGAAATATTGATGCTGAATCTGAATAACCTTTCCGCCAGAGTAGGGGAGCAGGGGCTGGTCAGAACGCAGGCCTCAGCCGCACTGGCCAAGACAGCCAAATGGTGGATGATTATAAGTTGTTTGATTATTTCGTTAGGTATTACCGGTTTTGTACTCACCATGACAGCACGTATTAATCAGCCGATGCAACGCTTACGTAAAGCGATGCATTCCTTGTCTGCTCAGAATTTTGATACCCGGATGCCAACAGATAATGGTCAAAGTGAATTTAACTTACTTGCCAATGACTTTAATGTTTTTGCTGCGCAAACCCAGAGTCTGATTGAGACACTGGATGAGACCAGACACTCACTGGAGGTGCGGGAAACACGGATTCGTGCCATTCTTAATGGTGTTCCGGAAGCTATTCTGGCGCTTCAGGCCGATGGAACAATCAGTTCCTGTAATCCGGCGGCAGAAAAAATATTAAAGGCCAGTGAAAGCCAATTGGCTGGCCAGAAAATATTGCAGTTCTTTGCACAAACGGAATCGATTCACTCGCTTGGTGATATTGAGCAGCAGCAAAAAGACAATCGTGAGTTTGAGGGTTTGAACTGGTTTGGTGAGTCATTTTCCATGTGGGTCTCGCTCAGTCCTTTATCAGAGTTTGATGACGATATCTGGGTTTGCGTGATATCGGATATCAGCTCATGGAAAAGAACCAAACTGGCATTAGTCCAAACCAGTAATGAATTAAATGCCATTCTTGAAAATGCCATGGTAGGTATTGCTTTTATCAAGAATCGCCAGATTATTCGGGTAAATAATAAATTCGAACAATTGTTTCTGTTTTCCCGAGAGGATATTGAAGGCAAAAGCACTTTATGTCTGCATCCCAGCGAAGAAGCTTTTGAACGCTTTGGCGAACAGGCTTACAGCACATTGTCTGAAGCTGAAAACTTTGAAGCTCAGGTTGAAATGATCCGTGCTAATGGCGAGAAATTCTGGTGTGCAGTCGCCGGTCAGGTAATTGATCCGGTCAATCCAGCAGAGGGATCCATCTGGCTGTATGAAGATGTGACTCATCAACGTCAGAATGAAGAGCGACTGACTAGATTAGCCAGCAGCGATATTCTGACTGGTTTACCTAACCGAGGTGTATTTAAAGATCGCCTTGAACATGCCATACACAAAGCCAAACGACAAAATGGTCGACTTGCCGTGTTCTTTCTCGACTTGGATCATTTCAAACATATCAACGATTCATTGGGCCATAAAGCCGGAGACATCTTGTTGTGCGAAGTGGCTCGGCGCATCCGTTCCTGTGTAAGGGACAGCGATACAGTTGCGAGATTAGGTGGGGATGAATTTACCGTTATTCTGGAAGATATCACGTCAGCTCAGTATGTCGGCAGAGTGGCTGAAAAAATTCTCAGCACGACAGCTTTGCCATATATGTTGGATAACATTGAAGTGAATATCAGTCCGAGTATCGGGATAAGCTTATATCCTGCAGACGGACGCGATGTCGATATGCTGGTGCGTAATGCCGATGCAGCGATGTACTACGCCAAGGGGAGTGGTCGTAATAATTTTCAGTTCTATTCCTCAGAAATGAATGCCCAGGCATCACAGCGACTGGCAATGGAAACCGGTTTGCGTCGTGCAGTTGAATTGCAGGAGTTTTATCTGCAGTTTCAACCGCAGATTGATCTGGAAACGGGCCGGGTGGCAGGTGCCGAGGTGTTATTACGTTGGCATACAGAGCAATGGGGAGATGTTTCACCAGCGATTTTTGTACCCGTGTTAGAAGATACCGGTCTGATAAGTACGGTAGGAGAATGGGTGTTAAGAAAAACCTGTGAAGCGTACATGGCAAACCAGCAATATTTGCCCGATGACTTTTTAATGGCAGTCAATCTTTCGGGCCGTCAATTTAAAGGCAATTTACTGGTCAACTTTATTCGCAATCTGCTGGAACAAACCGGAATGCCTGCCAAAAATCTGGAATTGGAGATTACCGAAAGTCTGTTAATGGAAAACACTGAGCAAGCTGTTCAGACCTTACGAGAATTGAGTTTGCTTGGTATTACCCTGGCCATTGACGACTTTGGCACCGGCTATTCGTCGTTGTCATATTTGAAGCAGTTCCCGCTCAATGTGCTAAAGATCGACCGAACTTTCGTTCGCGATGTGACAGAAGACAGTGATGACGCGGCTATCGTAAATGCCATTCTGGCCATGTCGAACAGTCTGGCCTTGGAAGTTGTAGCTGAAGGTGTTGAGACTGCAGAGCAGCTGGCATTTTTACGTAAGAGTCAGTGCAAACGGGCACAAGGGTTTTATTTCAGCAAGGCCATCGACCTGAGCGACCTTATGGATTATATAAAACTAACTGATCAGGATGAGCGGGCCGTATAAGTCAACATTGGACGTTCTTCAGGGTGAAGTCGGATAGTGAGACCAATATTCGGGTAATGCCAGATTTGTGCCGGACTTTCTTCTGCTTCATTCTGAATTTGTTCGGGTTCTCCAAAACGCGTGCGTACCATTTCCTCATCGAGACGTACTGAAGGAATATAAGTAAGCACTATTGCCGGAGCAGCTAATAAAGCCTGCTTATCATCAAAAGCAGGATCATAGCGCCGAGCTCCACTGGGTTGGAGTTTTGCCGAAACCGCTCTTGCCGCCATCGCTTGTAATTTCTCTTCAGGAAGCTGAAGATTAAGGACAGTACGTGCTGAGAGTCCACCAAGATTAATGGATTCAAAAAATACTTCAGCAGAAATATCGTCGTTTTCAGAAATAAAAAGAGCCGCTTCCCCGGCTTCACGCCATAACTGTTGAATTTCCCCGTAAGTAGTGGTGCCTAAGTGCACACCCATCACTTGAATTTGGTTATCAGGCATCACCGTCACTTCCCAAGGTTTGGGGGCGGTGGGTTGTGGAGAGGGGACCAGCATTAATGCAGCAATCGCAATAATGACTAAAGTCGTACCAAGTAAAAATTTGAGCAATATACGCATAAATATCCGAATTAGTTAACTTGTAACCAGAAAGTGACTGGCCCGTCATTGGTCAGTGAAACCTGCATATCAGCAGCAAATTGTCCGGCTTCAACCGTGACAGTTTGCAGCCGTGCCTGTGCCAGCAGATAATCAAACAATTGTTTGCCCTGTTCGGGCGGTGCAGCAGGCGTGAAACTGGGGCGATTGCCTTTACGGGTATCAGCGGGCAAGGTAAATTGCGGTACCAGCAGTAAATCACCTTTTATATCGAGCAAGCTTAAATTCATTTTGTCGTCGGCATCGCTGAATACTCGATAGTTTAAAATGCGTTTTAACAATCTGTCAGCAACAGCTATCGTGTCGGTTTTTTCTATACCAATCAATACCAGCAAACCTTGGCCGATTTGAGCAATGGTTTGATTTTCATTGATAGTGACATCCGCCTGACTGACACGTTGTAGCAATGCAATCATTTTAGTTTCGATGCCAATTGATCTGTCGTTCTGACCAGCGCATCAATAATCGCAGGCTCGCTTGCTGCGTGTCCAGCCAAAGGCAACACTTCAAACTGTGCATTTGGCCAGCGTTGATAGACTTCCCACGATTGCTGCATTGGACACACCATATCGTAGCGGCCATGAATAATGGTTGCCGGGAGATGATTAATTGATTCTATGCTTTCCAACAAGGGCTGGTCTGCCAGAAAACAATT
The DNA here is from genome assembly GCF_002379485.1 of Methylophaga sp. UBA4204. Taxonomy (NCBI): domain Bacteria; kingdom Pseudomonadati; phylum Pseudomonadota; class Gammaproteobacteria; order Thiotrichales; family Piscirickettsiaceae; genus Methylophaga; species Methylophaga sp. UBA4204. Next base: position 10,495 of record NZ_DFTU01000094.1, read on the forward strand.
ATTCAACGCGTAATGCAATTGGATTCTGGAATGTGCCAGTGGCCCTGGCGATTGCTCAGCATCGGGTTGATAATGTTGATCGCGGAGCATCACAATGGTGGCTTCCCAGTTTTGTAATGTATTGGCAGCGATTTCCTGTTGAGAGACATCCGGATGGGTTAATTTCTGATAAAAATATGCCAATGGTGAATTTTGCTCACTTTCAGGTAAATCCTTCACCAGTTCATGCCAGGCTTCAGCAAACACTCTGGATGCGCCGCCTGCAGCATAAACCCAGTTAATATCCTGCTGTCTTCCAAGAAAAGTGCCGCGTAACACCATGTTTGAGACTTTTTGAGGATGCTGTCGGGCATACGCTAACGCTAATGTGGCTCCCCATGATCCACCAAATAACATCCACTTATCAATATCGAGTAATTTGCGGATAGCTTCCATATCCGCTATCAGATAATCGGTGGTGTTATGTTCCAGTTCACCTGCTGGTAACGAACGTCCGCAACCACGCTGATCAAATAAAATAACGTGATATAACTCAGGATCAAAATAACAACGGTGCTGTGGCCGGCAACCAGAGCCAGGACCACCATGTAAAAATATTACCGGGATTCCCTGTGGATTGCCGCACTGCTCGAAATAAACCTCATGACGTCGACCATCCGGCATTTCTTCACAGGATAATAGCTGACTGTGAAAAGGCTCGATATCAGGGTATAGAGTACGCATATGCTGTTCCGTAATGGTTTTCAGCACGCAACTATATCATGTCAGATGATGGTAATTATTACCTTGATGGGCGAAAATATGACGTTTAACTGTTGGCACTGCTGTTCAGCAATAATAAAGACATACAAGGCGAACTCAACATGAACCTGCATGAGTATCAGGCAAAACAATTGTTTAACCAATATGGCATCGCAACACCTAAAGGAAGGATGATAGCTACGGCTGATGAAGTGGAATCTGCCATTACAGCAATTGGTGGTGATCGTTGGGTAGTGAAAGCCCAAGTGCACAGTGGCGGACGTGGTAAGGCCGGTGGTGTACGGGTAGAAGATAATCAGCATGCGGTGAAGGATGCGGTAAATGCGATGTTGGGAAGTCAGCTGGTGACGCATCAGACAACAGCAGAAGGTTTACCGGTAAATAAAATCTGGATTGAAACTCCCTCATCAATTGCCCGTGAATTATATCTCGCCTTACTGGTCGACCGCGTCACGCAACGTGTTGTGTTTATGATTTCAGCTGAAGGCGGAATGGATATTGAAGAGGTGGCTGAGAAAACGCCGAAAGCTATTTTAAATCTTTATGTCGATCCGGTCGCCGGTCTGCAATTCTATCAATGTCGTCAGGCAGGTTTCTTTTTGCAGTTAACCGGTGCCGCCTTTAAGCAGTTACAGCAATTGATGCAAAACTTGTATCAGCTGTTTTGTGAAAAAGACATCAGCCTGTTGGAAATTAACCCGTTAGTGGTTACCGATTCCGGAGATTTATTGGCATTGGATGCCAAAATCAATGTTGATGATAATGCTTTATATCGTCACACGGATTTAGCCGAATTATTTGATCCAAGCCAGGAAAATCCAGCTGAAGTGATCGCTCGTGATTTCGGCCTGAATTATATTGCTCTGGATGGCAATGTGGCTTGTATGGTCAATGGTGCCGGGTTGGCAATGGCTACAATGGACTTGATTCAGAAGCAGGGCGGTGAACCGGCCAATTTCCTTGATGTTGGTGGCGGTACGACTTCAGATCGCGTTGCCGAAGCATTTAAATTGATTTTATCTGACAAAAAAGTGAAATCTATTCTGGTGAATATCTTTGGTGGAATCGTGCGCTGTGACCTAATTGCCCAAGGCATTATGCAGGCGGCCAAGGAAGTCGGTTTATCGTTGCCGGTGGTGGTTCGCCTGGAGGGTACCAATGCCGATTTGGGCCGTACATTATTGGAAAACAGCGGAATGAATTTGCGCGTAGCACAGGATTTAACTGAAGCAGCAGCCATGGCTGTCACTGCGGCAGGGGAGTAATAAACACGTGAGTATCTTGGTTAATAAAGACACCAAAGTTATCTGTCAGGGTTTTACCGGCAAACAGGGCACTTTCCATTCCGAGCAGGCTATTGCCTATGGCACGCAGTTTGTTGGCGGGGTCACACCCGGTAAAGGTGGTCAAATGCATCTTAATATGCCGGTATTTAATACGGTGCATGAAGCCGTCAACGAAACCGGTGCTGATGCCAGCATGATCTATGTTCCAGCGGCATTCGCTGCTGATGCCATACTTGAAGCTGCTGATGCCGGCATTAAAGTGATTGCCTGTATTACGGAAGGTATTCCGGTACTGGACATGTTGCGGGTAAAGCACGCGCTGAAATCCTATGATGCCAGATTAATTGGGCCAAACTGCCCAGGCCTGATCACGCCGGGCGAATGCAAAATTGGCATTATGCCTGGCAGTATTCATTTGCCTGGCAAAATTGGTATTGTCTCGCGATCCGGTACCCTGACTTATGAAGCGGTTTATCAAACCACCCAGAATGGTCTGGGGCAAAGTACCTGTGTCGGGATTGGTGGTGATCCAATACATGGCATGAATTTTATTGATTGTCTGGCGTTATTTGAAGCAGATCCACTGACTGAAGGCATCGTTATGGTCGGTGAAATCGGCGGTCAGGCTGAAGAGGAAGCTGCCGAATACATCAAACAATATGTGACCAAACCGGTTGCGGCCTATATTGCCGGTTTAACCGCTCCAGCAGGGAAACGTATGGGACATGCCGGTGCCATCATCAGCGGTGGACAGGGCACTGCCAAAGCCAAACTCGCAGCGCTGGAAGCAGCCGGCGTGGCGATTGCAGGTTCACCGGCAGAAATTGGTTCAACCATGCTGCAACTGATGGAAAATTAATGGCCAATAATCAACTTCGGGTTGTGCTGGCACAGATCGATCCCGTTGTGGGAGATGTTGCTGGCAATACCAGAAAAGTGATGGCTGCCACCCGGCAAGCCAGACAAGAGCATGATGCTGAGCTGGTTGTATTTCCCGAACTATGTCTGACCGGTTATCCACCGGAAGATTTGTTGCTGCGACCCGGTTTGTTAAAGCGGGTTAATAAAGCATTGCAGACGCTTTGTCAGCAAATTGATGATATTACGATCATTGTCGGTCATCCGCTCGGTGAAGTCGGCAAAGAATTATTTAATGCCGCTTCGGTGATCAACAAAAATCACATTTCAGCCCAATACCTTAAACAAAAATTGCCTAATTACGGCGTATTTGACGAAAAACGCTATTTCATTGAAGGACGGGAAGCGACCATCATTGAAATTAATCAGTTTAAAATTGGCCTGACCATTTGCGAGGATATCTGGTTTATTGAACCCTCGTCACAGGCGGCCGATGCTGGTGCTGAAATCATTGTGAATCTCAATGCCTCGCCGTTTAAACAGGATAAAACCCAATTACGCGAAGCGGAAGTAAGCCAGCGGGCACGCGAAAATAATGTCCCTGTTCTCTATGTGAACCAGATTGGCGGACAGGATGAACTGGTATTTGATGGTGCCTCATTTGCAGTAAATGCCGCAGGCGAAAAATGTGTACAGGCTATTCAGTTTGCTACAGCGTTGGTACCGATAACACTTCATAAAACCGAACGGGGAATTGAACTCAGCGGGCCACAGCAACCGTTGATGGAAGAGCTGGAAACGGTCTACCAGGCATTAGTCTGTGGCTTGCGTGATTATGTTGAAAAAAACCGCTTTCCGGGTGTCGTCATTGGCTTATCCGGTGGCATTGACTCTGCATTAACCATGGCATTGGCGGTTGATGCATTGGGAGCTGAGCGCGTACAGGCCGTGATGATGCCATCGCGTTATACATCGCAAATCAGCCTGGATGATGCAGCTCAAATGGCTGCGATATTAGGTGTTCAATATCGAAACATTAATATTGAAAATCTGTTTCAGACATTTCTGCGTGAGTTGGAAGATGTTTTTGCGGGTACCCAGCCTGATGCCACAGAAGAGAATATTCAGGCGCGTTGTCGCGGTGTATTGCTGATGGCAATATCCAACAAAACTGGCGCGATGGTCCTATCTACCGGTAATAAAAGTGAAATGGCAGTTGGGTATTCCACCTTATATGGGGATATGGCGGGTGGTTTTTCGCCATTAAAGGATGTGTATAAAACGCTGGTTTATAAGCTTGCTCGCTATCGCAACAGTTTGTCGCCGATCATTCCTGAACGCATCATAAGTCGACCACCTTCCGCTGAGCTTTCAGCAGACCAGGTGGATCAGG
>NZ_DFTU01000094.1:14822-15387 GCF_002379485.1 Methylophaga sp. UBA4204
CGGTGGATCAGGATTCATTACCTGCCTATGAAATACTAGATGAAATTCTCGAAGCCTATATCGCCAAGGATGATTGTTTTGAAGATTTGGTGGCGTCGGGATTTGATGCAGAAACGGTTGCACAGGTCATCAAAATGGTAGATCGTAGTGAATATAAACGGCGGCAGGCCCCTCCCGGAATTCGTATTACCGGAAGAGCATTTGGCAGAGATCGTCGCTATCCGATAACATCAGGGTATACCGTAACATCAACAATAGAGTAGGCAATCACATGAAAAAAATTGAAGCCATTATCAAACCGTTCAAACTGGATGATGTACGTGAAGCATTGTCCGATATCGGAGTCACTGGCATGACAGTTTCCGAAGTTAAAGGTTTTGGCAGACAAAAAGGCCATACCGAACTTTATCGTGGTGCTGAGTATGTTGTGGATTTTTTACCTAAAGTAAAAATGGAAATTGTATTGGCAGATGATCAGGTGGATGCCTGTATTGAAGCAATTACCAAAGCCGCGCATACCGGACGAATTGGCGATGGCAAGATTTTCGTTTCACCATTGGAGCGA
>NZ_DFTU01000094.1:15484-16011 GCF_002379485.1 Methylophaga sp. UBA4204
TTCACCATTGGAGCGAGCCATTCGCATCCGTACTGGTGAAGATGGCGAAGCCGCTATTTAAACAACTAATTTCAGAGACGACGCTGTTACTCTACCAGCGTCGTCTTACGTACCTCTGCTACCCCTGGATGTCCCGGGTAGTTTGCTTCCAAAACGCGTAAAGCATCTTCTGATAAATCATTTAGCTCCAGGATCTTATAGGCTTTTGCCATTACCACCAGAGCATCTGGCATGGCCGGAGTACGTGGATAATTCTCAATAACATACTTAGCGCGATTGGCCGCTGCGAGATAGGAAGCTCGGCGCATGTAATAACTTGCCACGTGCAATTCATGCTGGGCAAGGCGATTTCGTAGATACACTACACGTTGAGCTGCATCATCACTGTAGCGACTAGTGGGAAAGCGGTTGACCAGCGTGGTGAAATCACGCAGCGCCTGCAATGCTGATCCAGGATCCCGTTGAGTCTCATCACGTGGAATATATTTTTCCAGGATCCCCATATCACGGTTAAAGTTAATCAGACC
>NZ_DFTU01000094.1:16169-16579 GCF_002379485.1 Methylophaga sp. UBA4204
CGCAGATACATTGCATAATCAATGTTTTCGTTAAGCGGATACACTCGCATAAAGCGGTCCAGAGTGGCGATAGCCGTTTCAGGCTCGTCTGTTTTGTAATAAGCATAAGCAGAATCCAGTAAGGCTTGCTGCGCATACTCACCAAACGGGAAGCGTGCTTCAAGTTGTTCGTAATATTCGATTGCCGTGCGGTAATCATTAATATTCAGGGCTGCTTTAGCTTCGGCATAAACGCGCTCTANNGGGTCTCTACCTGAAAAGAAGGAGCACGCGGTAAGTGTGAATAACAGGAACAACGGCAGAATGTATTTCATCATGGGCTTCTATCTGTATAAAACAAAAAATTCACAGCCTGCGATTGTAGACTGTTTAAGCGGGCAAATCATCACTAGGGTCTGTTAATCTTTCAT
>NZ_DFTU01000094.1:16689-26836 GCF_002379485.1 Methylophaga sp. UBA4204
TGTTAATCTTTCATAACCACCACTGCTGGTGGCAATTTTTTTGTCCAACAAGGCGGTAATGATACGACGTAGTCATTCTACATAAGTTATTACCAACGCCGTAGGGCGGAAAAATAGCCCCAGCCCTACGGGTTGCGGCTGAAAATGCACCACTCTTCGTGGCCTACATGGATGTAGGTCAGGGGCGTAAGCAGGATGCGGAAGCTTTGCTCGTCATTTATTTAGAGTGACTAAACTTCACTCCTCGCGTCTTGATTGGTGCATTCTCAGTCACAACAGAGGCGGTTATGAAAGATAAACAGACCCTGAGCTTGTTAATCTTTCATAACCACCACTGCTGGAGACTTTTTATTCGTCAAGCAAGACCCAGTAGTAACAGTTTTCGCGGAACATTGTACAATAGCCGCTGTTTATTCACTCTTAACTCTATAGGTTTTTAATGATTAGTCGTTTATTTATCGGTTTGGCGAGCGGTTTATTGATGCTGCCAGTCGGTGCTACAACGTTTGAATTAGCTGATGAAGAAGCGCGTGTCATTGGACACAACCTTATTGTCTACAGCCGGCATGAAGATACGTTACTGGATATTGGTCGTAAATTTGATTTGGGCTATACCGATATGGTGGAAGCAAATCCAAATCTGGACCCGTGGTTACCCGGTGATAATCAACCGGTATTAATCCCCAACCGTTTTATTATTCCTGACGCGCCGAGAAAAGGTGTGGTAATTAATATCCCGGAGATGCGCTTATATTATTTTTTGCCAAAACAAGGTGATCAATTACAAAGAGTAGTGACGCATCCCATCGGCATTGGTCGTGAGGGTCGCGATACACCATTAGGGAAGTTATCGATTATTCAAAAACGCGAGAACCCATCATGGACGCCTCCGGAGTCCGTTCGTAAGGAACATGCTGCGCAAGGCGATATCCTGCCTGCTGTTGTACCGCCAGGTCCTGATAATCCCCTTGGCACACGAGCTATGAGACTATCTAACCCCAGTTATCTGATTCACGGTACAGCCAAGCCATATGGTGTTGGTTTACGGGTGAGCAGTGGTTGTATTCGTTTATATCCTGAAGATATTGAACATCTGTATAGCCTGGTCTCTTTAAATACCCAAGTGAATATTCTGCATCAACCTTATAAGGCTGCCGTAGCGAATGGAAAGCTGTTTTTGGAAGCGCAGAAGCCCATACCTGAAATGTATGATGGTGTGAGCGGGAATATGACACCGATGGTGATGGCCGTTTTGGATGCTCAGGATTCAGTATTGTCAGAGCAGGACTGGCCATTTGCTGAAGAGATTGTGATGACCTCAGATGGTGTGGTTAAACAACTCAATCAGCAGGAAGAAAAGATCGTTGATAATGTCTGGTTTGTTCACGGCGGCTTAAAGCTGGAAACCGGAGCAAAAATGCGAAAGGCATTAGAAGCTTTGAATATGCAGGACAAATTCTGGCCGTTGCAAAATAAGGCTGTAGATGAAGTAGTGGTGGGCCCATTTGACACGTTGGAAGCCGCGCGTGAAGCGGCAGATAAAATTTCGGCTGCGGCAGGTATTCCTGTTTGGCCAGCGCATTTATCGGAAGAAATGTTTTAGGGCTTGTTTATCTTTCAGATCCACCACTGCTGGCGGCTAGTTTTCCGCCCTGCGGGTTGTGACTGAAAGAGCGCCACTATGCGTGGCCTACATGGATGTAGGTCAGGGGCGTTAGCACAGGATGCGGAAGCTTTGCTCGTCACTTATTTAGGATAACTACAAAAACGTCAGGACAAGCAATGTTCCAGACATTGCTATTGCATACACTCCATCCATGGAGATAAACGTTTTTGAGCGCAGGCCCCTTCGGGGTGAGATACATGGATGTATCTCACGAAAGGCGCTCTTCGTGCCTTGATTGGCGTTTTTTCAACTCACAACCCCTAGCATTACAAACTGCACAACCAAAAAAGCCGGGATAAATCCCGGCTTTTCTGTTTTTAAGCTTTGAAAAATAATTGTTTAGATTATTTGCTCATTGCTTTTTCAAACATACGATCGATTTTTGCACAGCAAGCATCAACTTGTGCTTGTGCATCTTCAGCCGCTTTTTGTGCATTCATTGCAGCCAATTCAGCGTCAGAAGCTGTACGTTGTGCAGTATCAGCAGTACTTTGCGCGTTGCGAGCTGCAACTAAAGCAGAATCAGCTGTTGATTGTGCAGACTCTACTGAACCTTTTAATGCTTCCATTTCAGCAGTATTTGCACATGCAGTCAGTAATGCCAACGGCAGGATAACGGCGCTCAGTTTAGCTAATGATTTCATTTGTATCTCCTTAAAGTGTTCTAGGGTTGGTAGCATTTCCATTTCGTTTGTAAATGCAAGCCTGTTAAAAGGCTAGCAGGAAATATTTATGCTGTCTATTGCCACAAATTTAAACTGCGAACCGATGGCGATAGTTGGTATAATTATGCTCTCTTTTTTTAGACTGGAATAGTATCTTGCTATTTCTGTCGCATTCTTTTTTTTGCTCTGGAAAAATTTGTTCTATGCATCCGATGCTTAATATAGCCGTACGTGCGGCTCGTCAGGCAGGTAGCCTGATTATGCGCTCTTTACAACACGTCGATCATTTGGAAATTACCGCTAAAGGTTTGAATGATTTTGTCACTGATGTTGACCGCCTTGCGGAACAGGAAATCATTAATACAATTAAAAAGTCCTATCCCGAACACGCAATTATGGCCGAAGAGTCAGGTGAAACAGGACAAAATGATGTTGTCTGGATCATCGATCCGCTGGATGGCACAACAAATTATCTGCATGGTTTTCCGCATTACTGCGTATCAATTGGTGTCATGGTTAAAGGCCGTATTGATCATGCAGTGGTATTTGATCCGATGCGCGATGAACTGTTTACTGCCAGCCGCGGTGAAGGCGCCAAACTGAATGACCGTCGTCTGCGCGTCAGTAAACGTAAAGATCTCAACGGGGCATTGATTGCTACCGGCTTTCCTTTCAAATATCCGCAACATATTGATGCTTATATGCAAATGTTTGCCGCGGTTTTTCCTAAAGTAGCGGATATTCGCCGTGCCGGTTCAGCAGCACTGGATCTGGCATATGTTGCAGCCGGACGAGTCGATGGTTATTGGGAAATCGGCTTGGAAAACTGGGATTTGGCCGCCGGTAAACTGTTGGTTGAAGAAGCGGGGGGTTCGGTAACGAACTTCACCGGCGGTGACAAGGTTTTAGATAAAGGGCACGTTGTTGCGGGCAATTTATCACTCCATGCTCATCTGCAAAAAAGTATTGCCCCGTTTGTGGTGGATAATCTGAAGTGATTGTGGTCCCCAACGGGACATTTTTTAACAGCGCATGCCAGCCATGCCTTAATGAACTGATTTTATGAGTAATAATTCTAGAGATATAAACAAACTACGTAACATAGCCATCATCGCGCACGTTGACCATGGTAAAACAACCCTGGTCGATCAGTTGCTGCGTCAGTCCGGTACCTTCAGTGAACATGAAGAGTTACAGGAAAGGGTAATGGACTCCAATGATTTGGAACGTGAGCGTGGTATTACCATCCTTTCCAAAAATACAGCGATCCGCTGGAATGACTACCGCATCAATATTGTGGATACACCAGGCCATGCCGATTTTGGTGGCGAAGTTGAACGTGTTTTGTCGATGGTTGATTCAGTGTTGTTGTTGGTTGACTCTTCAGAAGGTCCGATGCCGCAAACGCGTTTTGTCACACAAAAAGCGTTGGCTTTAGGTCTTAAACCGATCGTCGTCATCAATAAGATTGATAAACCAAGTGCTCGTCCAGGTTGGGTTTTGGATCAAACATTTGATCTGTTCGCCAATCTAGACGCCACCGATGAACAATTGGATTTTGATGTCATTTACGCCTCTGGATTGAACGGTTTTGCCGGTATGGAAGATACGGTTCGTGAGGGTGATATGACGCCTTTATTCCAACTGGTTGTGGATAGAGTGAGTCCTCCTGCGGTTGACCCTGAAGGTCCTTTCCGTATGCAGGTAACTTCACTTGATTACAATAGTTATGTTGGTGTTATCGGTATCGGCCGTATTGAGCGCGGTAAAGTGAAAACCAATATGCCGGTTACCGTAGTTGATCCGCAAGGCAAAAAACGCAATGGTCGCGTTATGCAGGTTATGGGATTTATGGGACTACGCCGTGAGGAAGTAGAAGAAGCACATGCCGGCGACATTATTGCGTTTACCGGTCTGGACCCACTGAATATTTCTGATACGTTATGTGACCCTAGTGCTGTTGAAGCATTACCACCGTTAAGTGTTGACGAACCTACCGTCACCATGACCTTTCAGGTCAACAATTCCCCGTTTGCCGGTAAAGAAGGCAAGTTTGTTACTACCCGACAAATCCGTGAACGTCTGGATCGCGAGTTAATCCATAATGTGGCATTAAAAGTCGAACAGTTGGTGGAAGATCCGGATAAATTCCGTGTTTCCGGTCGTGGTGAATTACATCTTTCCGTATTGATTGAAAACATGCGTCGCGAAGGTTTTGAGATGGGTGTTTCACGTCCTGAAGTGATTATTCGTGAAGTGAATGGCACCAAAGAAGAACCATACGAAGCGGTAACCATTGATGTTGAAGATACACATCAGGGTACAGTGATGGAAAAAATGGGTACTCGTGGCGGCGAGTTGAAAGATATGGCACCTGATGGCAAAGGTCGTGTCCGTCTCGACTTTATTATTCCATCACGTGGTTTGATTGGTTTTCGTACTGAATTTTTGACTGCTACCCAGGGTACAGGGTTAATTTACAGCGTATTTGATCATTATGCTCCAGTGAAACCGGGCACCTTTGGCAAACGCCAGAATGGCGTGTTAATTGCCAATGGTGTTGGTAAAGCCGTTGCTTTTGCTATCTTTAACCTCCAGGAGCGTGGCCGTATGTTTGTTGGCCATGGTGATGAAGTTTATGAAGGTATGGTTATCGGTATTCATTCACGTGATAACGATTTGGTGGTTAATGCCCTGAAAGGTAAACAGCTAACTAATGTTCGTGCTTCTGGTACGGATGAAGCAATTGCTCTGGTTCCGCCAATTCGTATGAGTTTGGAACAGGCGCTGGAATTTATCGGTGAAGATGAATTGCTGGAAGTCACGCCTAAATCTATCAGAGTACGGAAAAAACTTCTGCTGGAGCATGAGCGTAAACGCGCTTCACGCGGCTAGTTCTATCGTTAACTGATCAAGAAAGGGTATCCTATATCGGATGCCCTTTTTTTTTGAGGTAAAACATGCGAATTTTAATCCTGCTGGCGATAGGCCTGTTGTTATATCTAATCTTTCGGAATTTATACCGGCGGATAAAAAGTGAAAAACAAATCGAACAAGCTGAGAAAATGGTGCGCTGTGAACAATGTGGTTTGCATTTACTGGAACAGGAAGCCATTCAGAAAAATCAGCATTTTTTTTGTACTACAGAGCATCTTGAGGCTTATCAGCAACAAAAATAATGGCTGGAGAATACTTTACCACCAGTAAATCAGAGCAGGATCAGGCTTCCTGGCGTGCTCTGACATTATTTTCCGGCTACCGCCTATTTCTCGCAGCGATTCTGTTTGTTGTTTTTTATCTGGAGTTAGCCCCAGAGTTCATCGGTAATAAATATCCCTTATTACATCACTTTGTCAGCCTCAGTTATCTGATGGTCGCTGTATTGCTGATGATATTTTCCAGTCGACACTGGGGGGTATTTGTCACGCAATGCAGCATTCAGCTGATTATAGATATCATCGCGCTGGCATTAATTATTCATGCTGCTGGCGGCTTACAAAGTGGATTGGGTGCATTGCTGGTTGTAGTAGTGGTTGCCGGTGGTGCTTTAATCCCAGGCCGATTGGCTGTATTTATTGCTGCCATAGCCACATTATCGGTTTTGCTTGAAGCCGTTTATGCGGAGTTCATTGGAATGGGGCAAAGCCATTTTGCCCAAGCCGGAATGTTGGGGGCGATATTTTTTATTACCGCCGTTTTAGCGCAGTTACTTTCCCGAACCATGCAACGCTCACAATTGCTGGCAGAACAGCAGGCTCAGGATCTGAATAAACTGGCGAGCCTGAATCAGCACATTATCAGTCGCATGCAGGTCGCTGTATTAGTGTTGGATGAGCAAGGCAGGGTTTCACTTTGTAATCAGTCGGCCTCGCAGTTTATGGGAATCGAAAACGTCCCTTCACAATTTTTACTCAAACAGTATATTCCTGAGTTGGCTGAACAAATCTGGCGCTGGAAACAACATCTACCCGATCCATTTGAACCTTTTCATGCCCGAGCTGATTTACCTGAACTACTGGCCCGTGCAACCCAGTTGGATTCAGGTGAAGTTCTAGTATTTATTGAAAATACCACGGCAATGGCACAACAGGCGCAACAATTAAAATTAGCCTCCTTAGGTCGTTTAACAGCCAGTATTGCCCACGAAATACGCAATCCCTTAAGTGCTATCAGTCATGCCAGTGAGTTGTTGGCTGAATCCTTGCGCGATGATGATTCTGTCAGCAAGCTGACCGGGATTATTCAACGACATAGTGTTCGGATGAACAATATCATTGAAACCATTCTGGAAATGAGCCGACGCAAAAATGTCGAGCCAACGGTGGTGGTATTAAGCCCCTGGCTGGAAAAGCTGGTGGATGAATATTGTGAAATTAAACACATCCCGCCTCAGCAAATAGTACTGACCTCATCAGCACCGTTGGCCCGCATCTGTACCGATGAAGAACAATTGCACCAGGTAATATGGAATTTGATTGATAATGCATGGCACTATGCGGATAAAGAACAGGAAATGCCCATTGAAATCCGTATTACTCTGCAATCCGAAAATATTCATATCGATGTGATTGATAACGGTGCAGGCGTAAGTCCTCAAGCCATGGAACATCTGTTTGAACCATTTCATTCGGAACGCACAGGTGGCACCGGGTTAGGGTTGTATCTGGCTCGTGAGCTATGTCAGGCCAATGGTGCAAGGTTAAGCTACCTGCCGGAGTTTGGCAGCTGTTTCAGAATTAGTTTTCCACTGCAAAGACAAGAGTTTATCCAATGAACCCACAAGCATTGATTGTCGATGATGAGCCGGACATTCTCGATTTACTGTCCATGACACTGTCAGGCATGTCGATAGACTGTGTTACTGCAGAGAGCATTGCTGAAGCGGAAAGACTTCTGGCTCAGCAATCGTTTGATTTATGTTTTACCGATATGCGATTACCTGATGGTGATGGCTTAGAGCTAGTAAAAAAAATACAGGTCAGTTATCCGGAATTACCTATCGCGGTGATTACTGCCTATGGCAATATGGATTTAGCGGTCTCTGCATTAAAATCCGGCGCCTTTGATTTTGTCTCTAAGCCATTGAAACTGCAGGTTTTACGTGAGCTTGTGGATGCAGCTTTGAAATTGTCACCCAATCGGCCACATAAAAATGACCGGCGTTCACGTGATCGTTTATTGGGTGAAACCGAATTGATGCGTGAATTACGGGGCAAGGTCGCTAAACTGGCCCGTAGTCAGGCCCCGGTTTATATCAGTGGTGAATCAGGGACAGGCAAGGAGTTGGTTGCCCGATTGATTCATGATCTCGGCGCACGGTCGGATAAAGCGTTTGTGCCGGTAAACTGTGGGGCGATACCCAATGAATTGGTAGAGAGCGAGTTTTTCGGTCACAAAAAAGGCGCCTTTACCGGCGCAGTTGCCGATAAACAGGGATTATTCCAGCATGCTCATGGTGGCACGTTATTTCTGGATGAAGTTGCCGATTTACCCTTGATGATGCAGGTAAAACTGTTACGGGCAATACAGGAAAAAGCTATTCGCCAGGTGGGGGGGAATGAAGAGATAAATGTGGATGTCCGAATCTTATCGGCAACACATAAAAACCTGGCAGAGTGTGTCGATAATGGCACCTTCCGGCAGGATTTATTTTACCGGTTGAATGTAATTGAATTGCAGGTGCCGCCATTACGTGAGCGCAAAGCCGATATCCCCATTCTGGCAGAGCATATTCTGCTGAAACTGGCAGGTAAAACCCATTCGGACGTCATAACATTAACTGCTGAAGCCCTTGCTTCATTAGAACAATATCCTTTTCCGGGCAATGTACGTGAACTGGAAAACACGCTTGAGCGTGCGTTGACATGGGCTGAGGGAACGCAAATAACAGCAGAAGACCTGATGTTGCCAGTGACCAATCAGATAAATCATGCTGTTCCCCTGGTGTCAGAGCTATCAATGCCTGTGTTGAATCAGGATTTGGAAACCCATCTGGAAGAGCAGGAACGGGCCATCATTGAAAAAGCACTGAATGAGACCCGCTGGAATAAAACAGCTGCTGCCAAACGGCTTGGAATTACATTCCGGGCTTTACGTTACAAACTTAAAAAGCTGGACTTGGACTAAAAGATCAACAAGCCCTAAACGTAAGCATGCACCGATTCAATCGCAGTGCCATCACTCAAATACAAATCCTGATTGGCTCCATCAAGCTTTAAACTGAGCTGCAGAAACAGCTGGTTTTCATCACCGTGAATAGCATTAACAACATGGCCAATCACGGCCTTTTCCTTATCCACAATGGTCTCACCAATTTCAGGCAGGATATCTGTTTTGGCTATGGCCTGAAACAAACGACGTTTGGGTTCACCAAGATAATGCAAACGCGCGACAACTTCCTGTCCGGGGTAACAGCCTTTACGGAAACTCACACCACCTATTAAATCCAGATTGAGTTGTTGTGCGGTAAACAGCTCACGACTTGACGGAAAAATGACCGGAATCCCACTTTCAATCTCTGTGATAAACCAACTGGCTTCTGCAGCAAGCTGCCAGCCTTTGCTCATCAGATCTTCCAAATCAGAAGTCATCTGGTCAGTGGAGGCGATCAGCAAAGCACGGGATTGTGAAGGTAGAGGGATTGCCGAAGTCGATGGATCGTTACCTTGCAGCCCACATACCTGTAGAGTTTCGCTGCAGTCTGCAATCTCAACTTTGCTTCTCAATTTGAACATTTGCAGCCGCTGTGCCAGGAAAGCACACTGGCTCTGAGGTAATACCAGCTGATACCCACTCTCTGTTTTAACCAGCAGAAAAAGCGCCAGCAAACGACCTTTTGGGTTACACATAGCCGTAATCTGCGAAGCTTGTTGTTCCAGTTGCTTGACATCATTGGTCAGGAGATTTTGCAAAAAGTTGGCAGCTTCTTCACCCGTTACTGTTATTACGCCATAACTCGGTAATGGAATCAGGTAATGGTTTTCATCATTTCTGGTTGCCAATGGAGCTGATGCCTGTTGTTGCAAAATGGATTGATAGTCAGCGGTCATGAATTTACTCTTTAGCTTAAAGGATTAGTACCGTGCAATTGTAACAGGCCCTCAGTTTGGGAGAACAAGGATGAAGGAGCAGAAAAAAGGATTTTATCTCCCATTAGGGAGATCACGACTTTTACTGATTTACAGCCTGCTTGCACATATGCTGGCAGTGATAAGTATAGTTTTATTAACTGTTATACCAGTCGTTAAAATAGTATTTATTACAGGGGTTTTTATATGTCAGTTTTTGCATATCCGTCGGTTGGGTTTTCTCCGGGAATACAGGAAACGGCCTGTCACACTGATAAACACTATGAATGAATATTGGCAGATAGGGTATGCCGACAGTTCAAAAACAGCGGATTTATTACTCGAATCTGCGTGGGTCAACCGGTTCGCCGTCATTATCCATTTCAAATCATTGAACAAAAAACGTCTTTCACTTCTTATCCCGAGCGATTCGGTTGATCAGGAACATTTTCGACAATTACGCGTGCGGCTCAGATTGGCTTTTTTCCAGCAATAATACTGTTACTGGCGGTTTTATCCGATGTCTCCGGATAATCAAGCGTGTAATGCAGACCACGACTTTCTTTACGCTGTATCGCTGATTCGATGATCAATTCCGCTACATCAGCCAGGTTACGCAATTCCAGCAAATCATTACTGATATGGTGCTGACTGTAAAACTCATCAATTTCCTGTTGCAACAGGTACAAACGCTGGCGGGCGCGATTAAGTCGCTGAGTACTGCGAACAATGCCTACGTAATCCCACAT
>NZ_DFTU01000094.1:26994-34244 GCF_002379485.1 Methylophaga sp. UBA4204
GGGTGCACACGGCTTTCGTCCCAATGCGGAATATTATCAGGCAAAGTAATTTTGGGTCGATTCAATATATCGCGTGCTGCCGCATCGGCAAATACCAGGCATTCCAGTAATGAATTACTGGCCATTCGATTGGCACCATGCAAACCCGTATGAGCGGTTTCGCCAATCGCATACAGGCCGTCAATGTCCGTTCTTCCTCGCATATCTGTCATAACACCGCCACAGGTATAATGAGCTGCAGGGACTACCGGAATGGGTTCCTTCGCCATATCCACACCGAATTGCAGGCAGCGTTTATAGATAGTAGGAAAATGCGTGGTAATAAATTCTTTGGACTGATGACTGATATCGAGATAAACGCAATCCTGGCCGAGACGTTTCATTTCATGATCAATTGCGCGCGCCACAATATCCCTTGGGGCCAGTTCAGCCTGAGGGTGAAATGCCGGCATAAACCGTGTGCCATCTGCTAACTTCAATGTGGCACCTTCACCGCGCAACGCTTCAGAAATTAGAAAAGATTTGGCTTTGGGATGAAATAAGCAGGTTGGGTGAAACTGAATAAATTCCATATTGGCAATTCGACAGCCGGCGCGCCAGCCCATGGCAATTCCGTCCCCGGTCGATACGTCTGGATTACTGGTGTATAAATACACTTTTCCGGCACCGCCAGTGGCGAGCACAGTGACTGGAGCCAAAAAGGTTTTGGGTTGATCCTTTTTGATATCCAGCACGTAACAACCCAGACAACTATTCTCTTCAGTGGCCAGGTGTTTGTGGGTCGTAATCAGATCGATACCGATATGATAAGGAAACAACGAAATATTCGGATGCGCTTTGGCTTTATCCAGCAGTGTTGTTTCCACCGCCCGACCGGTTGCATCAGCCGAATGAATAACCCTCCGATGACTGTGACCACCCTCCTGTGTCAGATGATATGTCTCGGTGGTCATATCATCACGGGTAAAAGAAACACCCTGTTCAATCAGCCACTCGACACTTTCTCGCGCATGTTCAACCGTAAAACGAACGACGTCCTCGTCGCATAATCCGCCGCCGGCGCGCAAAGTATCATCAATATGGGATTGCAAAGAATCGGCTTTATCGAGTACAACTGATATGCCGCCTTGAGCATAAAGTGAAGCACCTTCCTCAAGCTGGCTTTTGGATAGAACGGCAACACGGGCCTTGTCTGCCATCTTTAAAGCCAGGGTCAGACCTGCTGTTCCGCTGCCGATAATCAGCAGATCAAAATGATGAGTTGTCGTCATGGGTCCTGTTAAAGGTAGAATGCCAACAATTATTGTGCACTGATTGTGGAACAAAAATAAATGACATTGGTCAATCTAGCATTAAACAGAAATTGTCTCCGGCTTGTCGGAGTAGGCCGGATATATAAATGAACGTGGATCAGGAATTAGTTCAGCGGGTACAGGCGGGCGACAAAAAGGCGTTTGATCTGTTGATAATGAAGTACCAACAGCGAATCATACATGTGATAACCGGATTTGTGCATGACCCAGTTGAAGCAATGGATGTAGCGCAAGAAGCTTTTATTAAAGCTTATCGTGCGTTGCCGAACTTTCGCGGGGACAGTGCGTTCTATACGTGGCTTTATCGTATCGCTATCAATACCTCTAAAAATCATCTTACTGCCAGTTCGCGGCGACCACCAATGAGTGATGTCGATGCTATGGATGCAACAAATTATTACGATGCGCCCGAACTTAAGGAATTTGAGACCCCTGAAAACAGTCTCATGTGTGTAGAGTTGGAAGAGGCTATCCAGCAAGCAATTGAAGATTTGCCGGAAGATACCGCTACAGCTATCAAGTTGCGAGAATTTGAAGGTATGAGTTACGAAGAAATCGCGGAAGCGATGGACTGTCCGATCGGCACCGTCCGGTCAAGAATATTCAGGGCTAGGGAAGCTATCGATAAACAAGTTAAGTCAGTGATGGGTGAAGAGGAATAACAATGGCAATTAATCATCTCGAATTAGTGTCTGCTTTGGTTGATGGCCAGCTGACCGGTAGTGAACTCGAACAGGCGTTGGAATTAGTTAACAATGACAGCAGCGTCCGTGAAGCATTTATGCGATTTCAGCAGGCAAGCGATATCCTGCATGGATATACGCGAAGCATTACACAATCACCGTTAGAGCTAACAACGCGCATTTCTGCTGCGCTGGAAGCTGAACCGGTTTATTCAATTCCTACTCAAAATAAACCTACCGCAAAATTATTGCGTTTTCCAAAAAACTTCTGGAAACAGGCAACAGGTCTGGCAATGGCTGCATCCGTTGGAGCACTTGCTGTGGTCGGCGTTGTACAGCAGCAAACAGGATTCAACGGCGTGCCCGTAGCCAGTGTCGTGGCGAATGAATCACCAGCGACTATGGTTAGTCAATCTAATCGCTGGACTGTCGCCGAACCGGAAATTGAAGACAGACTTAATAATTATCTGCTGGATCATAATGAATATGTTGGCACATCAGGGATGTTTTCTTACGGTCGCGTCGTTTCTTATGGCACGGAGCAATAGGAATGTACCAGCGATTTCGTTTTTGCGTTGCGTTGCTGGTGTTGTTTGTTCCGGCAGTTCAGGCAGGATCCGCTTCGATTGAATTACTCGAGCGAATGAGCCAGGCAGCAAAGCAACTCAATTATGAAGGCGTTTTTGCCTATCAAAGCGGTAAAACTTTCCAGTCAGTGCGTATTTATCATCGTAATGATGATGGCAATGAATCTGAAAGACTGGTTTCACTGAATGGTTCAGCTCGTGAAGTCCTCCGTTCCAATGATACTGTTACCTGTATCAACCCGGATGGGAAGCAAGTTAACGTCAGTCAAAGACCTTTAGGCCGTGGATTTCCCAGTGATCTCCCTCGGCGATTGCGTTCAGCGACTCCCTTTTATGAATTAAAACTCGGTGGAGAAGACCGCATTGCGGGTAAATTAACGCAGCGACTTGATATCAAACCGGTTGATAATTATCGATATGGCTATCGACTGTGGATGGATAAAGAAACTGATTTATTACTCAAATCAGAATTAATCGGTGAAAATAATGAGGTGCTGGAAACCTTTGAATTTACGGATATTGAAACTGGAATTGAGATAGCAGATGCTGAGCTGGCGCCGCAGATGTCGGGCAACGAAATGATCTGGCATCGTACCGAGCCCGGTGAAATGACTACCCAGGATTTAGTCGCATTCTCCCATTGGCAGTCAAAATGGTTACCGGATGGTTTTACCCTTGTTGCCCATCAAAATCGTCTGCGAGCCAACAATGGTGCACATGTTGAGCAGCGGGTCTACAGTGATGGATTGAGTTCAGTATCGGTATTTATTGAAAAAATGCTTGCCCAACATAACCATTTTCATGGAGGGTCTCACATGGGAGCCGTAAATGCATTTGGTAGCGTGATACATTCGCATTTTGTGACAGTTGTAGGTGAAGTACCTGCTGTAACAGTCGAAAAAATTGGTGCAGCAATTGAATATGCTGGTCCATAACCAAGATGATTGAACAAAAAGCTACAGTTCTACGTACAGATGAATCAACTATCTGGTTGCAGGCCGAACGACAATCTACCTGTGATAAATGCCAGGTAAAAAAAGGATGTGGTACCGGTTTGCTAAGTGAACATGTAGGTAGGCGTTTTTCAACCATTGCCGTACCCAAGACGCAAGCCGTAGAGCCTGGTCAGCAAATGAATGTTTCTATTCCGGAAGAAGCGCTTTTGCACGGTGCTTTCATGATGTATCTGCTACCGATTTTATTTATGTTCGCGGGCGCAGTCATCAGTCGATTTATCTTTGCAAATGAATTGCTGGAAATTATTGGTGGATTGGCTGGTCTGATATTTGGCTTTTATTGGGTCAAAACTCGACTCAAAAATCAAAAAGTGGCCATTGAAACTCAAATCATAGAGGAAAAATAATGACGCAATACAAAACAACAGGCGCAATGGTAATGGCATTGCTGATGTGGTTAATGTTGAGTTCAGCCGTTCAGGCACGGGGGGGGTTACCCGAATTTACTGAATTGGTGGCTGAAAATGGCGATGCGGTCGTTAATATAAGTACCACAAGTAAGCCAAAAGAAATGGCCTCATCACAACAACTTCCACCAGGCATGGAAATGCCTGAAGGAACACCATTTGATGATTTTTTTAAACGTTTCTTTGGTGACCCTTCACAACCACGTGCCCCCCAACCAAACTCACTGGGGTCTGGTTTTGTTCTTTCTGAGGATGGATTTATTCTGACAAATCATCATGTCATTAAAGACGCTGATGAGATAATTGTTCGTTTCAGTGACCGTACTGAGCTGGTGGCAGAATTGTTAGGAAGCGACGAACGCAGTGATGTTGCTTTATTGAAAGTTGATGCCGAAGGCATGGATCTGAAAGCCGTTAAGCTCGGCGATTCCAACGATTTACAAGTTGGCGAGTGGGTGTTGGCAATTGGTTCACCTTTTGGATTTGATTATTCGGCTACAGCAGGTATTGTCAGTGCGCTGGGGCGTAGCCTGCCAAGTGATAGCTATGTGCCATTTATTCAAACGGACGTGGCAATCAATCCGGGTAACTCTGGAGGGCCATTATTCAACCTGGATGGTGAGGTTGTTGGTATAAATTCACAAATTTACAGCCGCACCGGTGGTTTTATGGGGGTTTCATTCGCTATTCCGGTTGATACTGTGATGAATGTGGTCGAGCAGATTAAAGAGCAAGGTTATGTGAGTCGCGGCTGGTTAGGTGTTGTTATTCAGGATGTTACACGTGAATTGGCAGAATCCTTTGGGTTAAGCAAACCACGTGGTGCGTTAGTTTCCCGTGTTGTTGCGGGAAGTCCTGCTGAGAAAGCTGGATTTGAAGCGGGTGACGTGATTCTGAAATTTGATGATCGCATTGTGGATAGTTCATCGGATTTACCGCCAATTGTTGGTCGTACTGAAATCGGTAAAAACTCCACAGCCGAGATCATGCGTAATAACAAGAAAATGACGCTCTCGGTGGTCGTGGAAGAACTTCCTGAAGATGAGCAAGTTGCTAGTGGTGCAGCGCCTCGTACAGGTGAATTTTACAATAGTCGTCTAGCAATTGAAGTCACCGACCTGACAGCAGAGCAACGTGCTGAGTTAGGGCCCAATCAGTCTGGTGTTGAAGTCAGAAAAATTGAATCAGGTCCAGCGGCACTAGCCGGTATTGTTCCTGGAGACATATTGCTAAGCATAAACAATCAAAAGATTGTCGATGCAAAACAATTTATGGAGTTGGCTGAACAGTTGCCTACTAATAAAGCGATACCTGTACTCGTTCAGCGTTCTGGTGCTTCACAGTTCCTGGCGCTAAAAATTCCAGAATAGATTTTAATTAAGTAATTCTGGTTGATACCTCAAAAGCAGCTGATGGATTTCCAACAGCTGCTTTTTTTTGTTCGATAGGTGGACTTAAAAAACAAAATTTCTTATTGAATCATTTTGCTTTATCATTAATGATAATTATTATCATCTAGATAGAAAGTCCTGCATTACATGTTCAACAAAAATAAAATTTCCAACAGCATTCTGATTATTGAAGATGATTTAGTGCTAAATCATCAGCTAAAACAGCTGCTGGAAAAACAGCGTTTTATCGTTTCTCAATGCTTTGATGGTGAACATGGATTGCTTGCTGCGGTTAGTGAGCATTACGATCTGATTTTGCTTGATATCAGTCTGCCTGAACGAGATGGTTATTCTGTTTTAAATACGCTACGACAAACTCGTAAAACGCCTGTCATTATTCTTACCGCTCATGGTGCTGAAGAAGAGCGCATTCTGGGTTTTAAAAATGGGGCAGATGATTATTTGCCAAAACCATTTAATTTTACTGAATTGGTGCTCCGCATTGAGGCAATTCTCAGAAGAGCCTGCACAACCAGCTATCAACAGTTGAATGGGTCTGTTTTACAACACGAAGGTTTGACGCTGGACAGGCAGAAACAGCAGGTTTTTTTTCATGAGCATGCAGTGCAGCTGACGCCCATCCAGTTCAAGTTGCTGTGGACGCTAATGCAGCACGCTAATCATCTGCTCAGTAAACCACAGCTTTATCGTCTGGTGATGGAGCGCGACTTCAGTCGATATGATCGAAGCCTTGATATGCATATGAGTCGGGTCCGACGAAAATTAATCGATGTTGGCATGCCGGTTGACCGGCTGCAAACAGTCCATGGGGCGGGCTATATCCTGTTATGAAAAGGCGCCTGTTATGGAAACTGTCCCTGACTATTACGCTTGGAACACTTGCCTTGTTCTGGATAATCCATCATTTAATTCTGCAGACCGAGCAGCATATGAGTTTTATTGATAAACAGGATCAGCAGCAGTTAATTGATTATGCAAGACATGCTGAAATGCTGTATCTGCAAGGTGAGGATGAAAAACTGGCAAATTGGATCAACTATATAAAGCATCAGGAAGATACCTGGGTTGCACTGATCCGTTCAAAGCTCACACCACTGGCAGGTAGTGAGATGGATGACTATTTTGTCGAAAATTTTGCATTGGGTAGAGATATCAGTTGGAAGATCCATTTATATTTTGCTCAAAATCCGATTATGGATATTACCTTTGCAGATGGGCATACCCATTTTCTGATTCGTCTGCCACAACGTATGCGACCCGGAGGCTATTGGACCTATACCAGTCTGTTACTACAAATTGCTTTACCGATGCTCTTGCTGGCTATCTTGAGTGTGGTGATTTATCGGCACGTCATGTCACCATTAAGACAACTCGAAACCGCCACTAAGCAATTCAGTGAGGGTGATTATCAAGTGAGAGTGCGTGATGACCTTGGCAAACGCAATGATGAAATAGCGGCTTTAGCCAGTACTTTTGACAGCATGGCAGAAAGAATTGGTACACAAATCCAGACCCAACGTCATCTAACCACCGATTTATCACACGAATTAAGAACCCCGTTAACGCGCGTTGAACTGGCATTAAGTATCGCTGAACAATCCACTCCAGACGATGAATCATTGCAACGTATCCGTCATGAATGCCAGCAAATGCGTGAGTTAGTGGAAGATACTTTAACCCTGGCCTGGTTAGAGAATGAGCAACCATCGTTACAAAATGCATCACTGGACTTGACCGACTTGATTGACAGCATTGTAGAGAATGCCCGATTTGAATTCCCCCGGCACGTCATTACTGTTCATACACCGGAAACAGCTTATCTTCAGCAAAGC
>NZ_DFTU01000094.1:34323-35616 GCF_002379485.1 Methylophaga sp. UBA4204
GATCGTGCTTTAGGACATGCGATTGAAAATATATTACGTAATGCTCTTTCGCACACACCGCTAAAAGGAACGGTGAGCTTAACGCTGAAACGATACCAAGACCGTTACAATTTACAGATTGATGATCAGGGAGCTGGTGTCGCCAGAGAACAACTGCAAAATATCTTCAAACCGTTTTACCGTATAAAGGGATCTCAATCTGAAACCTATAAAGGGTTCGGGGTAGGTCTCGCACTTGCAAGACGTCAAGTCGAAGCGACAGGCGGAAAGTTATGGGCACAGATTCATGAGCACGGTGGATTAACAATGATCATGGAATTGCCGCTGACCTCCAAAAGTTAAACCTACTCAAGTTCAATTAATTGTAACAATTGTAAATTTGGTTTTAATCTCCGTTCACACTGACTAGAATGCGAATCTGTTCTATTTGATAATGATTATTATTCGCGAGGTTGGTGTGAGTATAAAACGGAGTATTGTAAGTCGTCCGACGATTTTAACATTGGCAATAGCTTCTGCTTTGGCAGGTCAGGTTGTTTGGGCAGAAGAGAGTGAAAGTATTGAACTAGATGTCGTTAAAGTGACGGGGAATACTATTACCCCAGAGCTCAATAGCGTCACAGCAGAACAAATTGAAAAACTACAGGCAACTGATTTGCAAGATCTCTTCAGTCAGTCGCCTGAAGTGACAATTGGCGGTGGTCCTGGGTTTGCCCAAAAACTCTATGTTCGTGGTATTGAAGATCAGCTGTTAAATATCACTATTGATGGTGCACAGCAGGCGACTCGTCAATTTCACCACGCAGGTCGAATCAGTATTGAACCTGAATTATTAAAACGCGTTGAAGTCAATGCGGGGGCAGGAAATGCGTTGTCAGGTCCAGGAGCATTAGGCGGTTCAGTTAAATTTGTGACCAAAGATCCAGAAGATATGCTGAAGCCGGGTGAAAACTTCGGTGGTCTGGTAAAAGGCATGTTCTCCAGCAATACTGATAGTTTTAAAACGAGTACTACTCTGTTTGGGAAATTGACCGAAGACTGGAGCGGCATGGTTTCTTATACGCAATCAGATGTCGACAATTACGAAGATGGAAATGGTGATGAAGTATCAGGTACAGAAGCTGATCAAGAGTATCTGTTTGCAAAAGTTGTCGGACACTTGACTGACAGTCAAACAGTACGTCTGAGTTACGAAAACCATAAAGATGAGGGCGATAGAACCCAGCGTCCTCAATGGATATTTAGTCCTCCACCAGCAGGAGCACCAGCTAACCGAGGGAATCTGATATACCC
>NZ_DFTU01000094.1:35677-38168 GCF_002379485.1 Methylophaga sp. UBA4204
ATCTGATATACCCAATTGATAGTGACAGGAAAACAGCCACTTTCAATTATGAGCTGACCCCCCTTGATAATGCTTATGTGGATCTGGCACTGACTCTTTACAATACCGAAACAGAGTTTTTTCAGGACGGATTTTTCGGTCCCTTCACCGGCACAGGCGAGAGTACTGGTTTTGATTTACGTAATACATCTATCTTAGGTATGCATGAAATCACCTATGGAGTTGATTATCGTAAAGATGAGTCTAGCGCCGATGGGGATGGCGAGAATTACAAAGATGAGTCAAAGGTCAAGGGTGTTTATCTTCAAGATGATATCCAGTTAACCGATGCATTATTGTTAACCGCGGGTCTTCGTTACGATGACTATGAATTAGATACAGATTTTGGAAATACATCTCATAATGAAAGTGATCTCAGTTCTAATGTGGGTCTAAATTTTCACTTTACCGATAATTGGAGTGTGTTTGCTTCTTATGCTGAAGCCTTTAAAGGTCCTTTGGCACAGGATGCGTTTAAACTCGGCTTTACAACGCAAGCCGAGGATTTGAAACCCGAAAAGGCAGAGAATATCGAATTCGGTGTTGCCTATGACTCAGCAACATGGTTTGGTTCTGCCAAAGCCTATAGAAGTGAAATCAAAGACGTTATTGGCGTTTCAGGAACGGTAGGCCCAGCCAGAAATATCTTTGATAATTTGGGTGATTTAGAGTCAGATGGTTATATTCTGGAAATAGGTCATCGCTGGGATAGCTTAATGGCGAGAGTCAGCTATCACTACAACGATGCCGAAGTGGATGGTGTGGAAGCGAATGCTTATGATCATAACGGTATAGCTAATACGGTTCGTGACACATTCATTGCTCAACTTGATTACCAACTTAATTCACAATGGAATTTTGGTTGGAATGCGCGTTTTGTGAAAGGCCGTGATGATATTGATTTTGTGGCTCAAACCACATTTCCAGATGCAGAAATTGACCAGCCTGGCTATGGCATCCATGACTTTTATACGCAATGGAGGCCGTCATTATCAGAAGATGTACGGATAATGCTTACGGTACAGAATATTTTTGATAAAAATTATATTGATCATGCGAGCGTAGCCGATTTCACTGGCTTACCAGGTTATGGTTTAGTGAGAGGCTACAATGAACCCGGACGTGATGTTCGTCTGAGCGTGGCCTGGCAATTCTAATTCATTAAGCAGGTTTTCCCTGAAAATGCTTGATGAGCTTTGGCCGGATGTTGCAATGACATCCGGCTTTTTTCTATATTTAGGTTAACTTTTTTTCTCAATAATATTGCTGGGAGAATATTTCCAGCAAAGCACCAGAGCCAGAATAAAAGTCAGCCATTCGGCCAGCGGAAGGGCGATAAGAAACTGTTTATCTGGCAACCATGTGACAAACAATAATAATAAAGCTGCAGGCAGTAGTAAGCCT
Organism: Methylophaga sp. UBA4204; assembly: GCF_002379485.1. Lineage (NCBI taxonomy): Bacteria > Pseudomonadati > Pseudomonadota > Gammaproteobacteria > Thiotrichales > Piscirickettsiaceae > Methylophaga > Methylophaga sp. UBA4204. The sequence continues at coordinate 37,121 of NZ_DFTU01000094.1, forward strand.
CGGGTTAAAGCAACTAACATAGATGGTAGCGGCTTTTGCATAGCGGTTAAATACACGGATAACGTGACATTCAGTCCATTGACAACAAATAACGGCCAAACCAGCATAATAAACTCGGCAGATAACTGCTGGCTTTCCACGGCATTATCCTGCAAAAACAATTGTATCAACCACTGTGGATAAAGCAGTAAAACACTAATTAGTAAAAGTGATAAAACCAGCACCAATGACATAGCCGTGATTAAAAAGTCTCGAATCCGCTTTGCCTGAGCAGCCCCATGATTTTGACTGATTAACAAATGCAGAGCATCTGCTATACCGTAATAAATCATCAGACTGATGAAAATAAGATAGTTAATCACTGCAAACGCCGCTAAACCATTGACTCCTTGATAGATAATCAGTAGCCAGTTAAGCAATAAAATCACCATTCCACCGGAAAGCTCATTCACAAATTCTGATAGCCCGTTGTAAGCGACTTTAGTCACCTCCGACCAGTTTCCCGGCATTAAAAGTAACCTTAAGCGTCTATTTTTGCTGAGAAAATACGTTGAAAGAATCAGCATCTGTACGATCTGTGCTGCAAGAGTTGCCAGAGCCGCCCCCTTTAACCCCATTTCCAGGCTGATAATGAATAGCGCATCAAGTGCAATGTTTATTAACGCCCCGGCAACCAAAGCGAATGTCCCCAGTTTTTGGCGGTTATCCAGCCGGATAAAGTAATACAGCACCATACTGGTCACTTGTAGAACCAGTACCACACAAATAATATGAAAATAAGGCAGAACCAACGTTATCAATTCATTCGGCGCACCCAATAACGTTAGTATTTGTCGATCCAAAATGAGTGAAAACCCCATAAACAGCAGACTGACAATTAAAATACTTATCAGGCATTTACTGAACACGGCAGCAGCGGCTTCGATATTGTTTTGCCCCAAATAACTACCGGCACGAACAGCCCCACCAATGGAAAACATCAGAGCAATAGCAAAAATCAGCGTAAAAAATGGAATCAACAACGTTATGGCGGCCAGACCCGCCGATG
>NZ_DFTU01000094.1:38291-41427 GCF_002379485.1 Methylophaga sp. UBA4204
GTCGCCGAACTGACAAACTGCCCGATAAAAATTCCGTCGACTATGCTGGCGGTGGTAATCGCCAACAAGCCCAGAATGGATGGAATGGCAAAGCGGAGAAAAGTGGAAATAATCGGACCGTTGAGGACGTCATTGTCGGTGTGGCTAGCCTGCATTTGGTTTCCATTTTCAAAGAAGTAGGGTCGGGGATCGCTGAATGCTAATAATTCTTTTTATTTTAGCAGCGCTCTTTTCACCGGAGCACATCAAAACGATTGAGTAATGCGGTATTTATTATCGTTATAACTCAGTTAAGTGCGTATAATACCGGGTCATTTGTTCGATGCATGTTTCGCGTTGGCAACACATTTTAAAACATGGAGCTGAACACATTTTGCAACACGTCATTTCAACCTCCAACACGTTCATAATCGCTATTCAATGAAAAATATCAGAAACTTTTCAATCATTGCTCATATTGATCACGGTAAGTCCACCATAGCAGACCGCTTTATTCAAATCTGCGGCGGTCTGACTGCACGTGAGATGTCGCAACAGGTGCTTGATTCGATGGATATCGAAAAAGAGCGCGGCATTACCATCAAGGCGCAAAGTGTTTCATTGGATTACACGGCAAAAGATGGTGAAACCTATCACCTCAACTTTATCGATACGCCGGGCCACGTAGACTTTTCCTATGAAGTTTCCCGCTCACTGGCTGCCTGTGAAGGTGCTTTGCTGGTCGTTGATGCTGCTCAAGGGGTTGAAGCGCAAAGTGTGGCCAACTGTTATACCGCTATCGATCTTGGCCTTGAAGTTCTGCCCGTGTTAAACAAAATTGATTTACCTGCTGCAGAACCCGATCGAGTCGCTCAGGAAATCGAGGATATTATAGGTGTGGATGCACTGAATGCCGTACGCTGCAGTGCCAAAACGGGTGTCGGTATTGATGAAGTCCTTGAAGAGTTGGTTGCGCGTATTCCGCCACCACAAGGCGATCCAGAAGGTCAATTAAAAGCACTGATTATTGATTCCTGGTTTGATAGCTATGTCGGTGTTATCTCTTTGGTGCGAATCAAACAGGGCAGACTGAAAACCCGCGATAAAATCAAAGTTATGTCCACCGGACAGGAATATCAGGTTGACGAAGTCGGCGTATTTACGCCCAAGCGCAGTAAACGCACTGCTTTAAATTGTGGTGAAGTGGGTTATGTTATTTCCGGGGTCAAGGAAATTGATGGTGCGCCGGTAGGGGATACCTTAACGACAGCTCAACATGGTGCGACGGAAATGTTGCCGGGCTTTAAATCGGTAACGCCGCAGGTTTATGCAGGTGTATTTCCTGTTAGCAGTGATGATTACGATGCATTTCGTGAAGCACTGGGCAAATTACGATTAAACGATTCATCACTGTTTTTTGAACCGGAAAACTCTCAGGCTTTAGGCTTCGGTTTTCGCTGTGGTTTCCTCGGTCTGTTGCATATGGAAATCATCCAGGAACGCCTGGAACGTGAATATGATCTGGATCTGATTACCACGGCTCCGACCGTGGTATTTGAAGTGGTCACCAAAAAAGGTGATGTAATTAAGATCGAAAATCCGGCCTCATTACCTGATGCCGGTTCCGTTGAAGAAATCCGTGAACCTATCGTAGCGGCTGACATACTGGTGCCGCAGGATTATCTTGGAGCGGTCATTACCCTGTGTGTAGAAAAACGTGGCGTACAGAAATCCATGCATTACATGGGCAAACAGGTTGCACTGAGTTACGAATTGCCAATGAATGAAGTGGTGATCGATTTCTTTGATCGCATCAAATCGGTCAGCCGCGGCTATGCCTCATTGGACTATCATTTTATCCGCTTTCAGGCGGCACCTCTGGTGAAACTTGATGTGTTGATTAACGGCGAAAAAGTTGATGCTTTGTCAATGATAGTGCATAAAGATCAAAGCGTTTCTCGTGGTCGTCAGTTAGTTGAAAAAATGCAAGAGCTGATCCCGCGACAAATGTTTGATGTCGCCATTCAGGCCGCTATTGGCGGACACATTATTGCGCGCTCAACAGTCAAGGCAATGCGGAAGAATGTTTTGGCAAAATGTTACGGAGGCGACGTTTCTCGTAAACGTAAATTGCTTGAAAAACAAAAAGCCGGTAAAAAACGAATGAAATCCATCGGCAAAGTGGATGTGCCGCAGGAAGCATTCTTGGCGGTATTGCAGTTATCCAAGAAATCTTAATAAGGAGCGTCAAGTGAGTTTCCCAGCAATAATGGTGTTACTGGTCGCGATAACCGGTCTGATATGGTTGGTGGACCGCTTTTGGTTAGCACCTAAACGTAAAGTAAATGACAATGAACCGGCGATTGTTGAATACGCCAAATCATTTTTCCCCATTCTGTTGCTGGTGTTGGTGATTCGCTCGTTTATCGCTGAACCGTTCCGCATCCCGTCAGAATCTATGTTGCCGACTTTGCATGTCGGCGATTTTATTTTGGTGAACAAATTTTCCTATGGCGTTCGGCTGCCGGTCATTAACACTAAAATTCTCGATACCGGTTCGCCGGAACGCGGTGATGTGATGGTATTCCGTTATCCCAAACAACCTGAAATTGACTATATCAAACGGGTAATTGGCTTACCGGGCGACAAAGTTGGTTATTTCAATAAAACGTTGTACATAAATGGTCAGGAAGTTAAAACCGAGGTAGTTGATAAACCAGTAGAAATGCTGGGTATCATTGCGCCGCGAGTACAGCTGAAGCATGAATTTCTGGACGCTGAACCTCATGAAATATTTTTGGATCCGCAACGTCAATCAATGGAAGGTGAGGTTACAGTTCCGGAAGGCCATTATTTTGTTATGGGTGATAACCGCGACAATAGTAATGACAGCCGTGTGTGGGGAACTGTGCCGGAAGAAAATCTTGTCGGCAAAGCCTTCTTTGTCTGGATGAGCTGGGATTGGGACCAGGGTGGTTTGGTCTGGTCAAGGGTGGGAAGCTCTATTAACTAAGAGCGAGTTTTTCCATTGGAAATGATTTTAGAATCTAATACATCATTTCCACCTTGTTTGATGAAAGGAGCCTCCAGCAGTGATGGGGAGGGAAGATAATTAGACTCTAGGGCTTGTTTTATCTTTCATATCCGCCTCTGTTGT
>NZ_DFTU01000094.1:41557-44070 GCF_002379485.1 Methylophaga sp. UBA4204
GGCACGAGGAGCGCCTTTTAGTTATTCTAAATAAGCGACGAGTAACGCAGAGTGACGCTTTTTCAGTCACAACCCAAAGGGCTGGGACTATTTTTGCGTCCGACTGCGTTGTGAATAACTTATGACGGAAGGCAACATTGCGTGCTTTCGGCCTTGGTGGATACAAAAATAGTCGCCAGCAGTGGTGGATGTGAAAGATAAACAAGACCTAGGAGTGCATCATGAAAAAACAACAGGGAATGACACTAATCAGTTGGGTGATAGTACTGGCAATCATCGCATTTTTTGCCACTTTAACCATGCGATTGGTACCGATGTACCAGGAATACTATGGTGTTTTGCAAATCATGAAGTCTATGGAAACCGAATTAAAAAACAATAAGCTGAGCAATCAACAAGTAATGTTACTACTGAGTAAAAGGTTTAATACCGGTTATATCTCCAGTGTGAAAAAAGAAAATATCGAATTATTCCGTGGCAGAAGCAATGCCTATGTCACCAAAATAGTGCTTGATTATGAAGTGCGGAAGCCGTTTTTTGCCCACATTGATTTAGTTGGGCATTTTGTGACAGAAGTGGATGTGGAACCGGAACCGACAAATCGATGACAAGCATCAAACAGAAAAAACTCTGCCAGCAACTTGGCATTCAATTTAAAAATGAAACATTGTTATTGCAGGCACTGACACATCGCAGTGCTGATCCAAAAAATAATGAACGGCTGGAATTTCTGGGCGATGCGATTTTGAGTTTCGTGATTGCCGAAGAACTGTTTAATCGTTTTCCCCAAGCCAAGGAAGGCAAGATGAGTCGCCTGCGTGCCAGCCTGGTGAAAGGGGAAACCCTGGCGGAAATAGCCCGTGAACTCAAATTGGGTGATGTGTTAATCCTCGGACAGGGGGAATTGAAGAGTGGTGGTTTCCGCCGTGAGTCAATTCTGGCCGATGCCTTAGAAGCCATTCTAGGTGCACTGTTTCTGGATAGTGGCATTGATATCGTCAAGCCGTTGATTCTGCGTCTTTATGATGAACGGCTGGATTCTATTGATGTTACTGAAACCATAAAAGATCCCAAAACCCGCTTGCAGGAATTACTACAAAGCCGCAAATTACCTTTGCCGCTATACAGTGTGAGAGAAATTGAATCCGCTGATAAACAGCCTGTTTTTGAAGCCTCTTGTCAGGTAAGTTTGCTGAATAAATTAGTGGTGGCTCAGGGAAGCAGTCATCGTAAGGCTGAGAAAAAAGCCGCTGAACGCGCCCTGACGCTAATCGAGTCAAAATTATGAATGATCAACCTGCTTTTCGCAGTGGCTATGTAGCCATTATAGGCCGTCCCAATGTCGGCAAATCCACCCTGATTAATCGGGTGTTGGGTCAAAAGTTATGTATTACCTCGCGTCGCCCGCAAACCACCCGTCACCGCATTCTGGGGATTAAAACCTCGGAATTGGGACAGTTCATTTACGTTGATACACCTGGTATCCACAGTGATGGCAAACGGGCCATGAATCGCTATATGAACCGTGCTGCAGCCGCTTCCGTTGAAGATGTGGATGTGGTGGTGTTTGTAATCGAAGGTATGAAATGGACTGAGGAAGATGAGCGGGTTTTGCAAAAACTGCAGGGGACCAGCAAGCCAGTCATTTTGGTGATGAACAAAATAGATAAACTGGAAGATAAAGCTACTTTGTTTCCACAGGTAGAAAAGCTTGCTGCATTGTTTAAATTTACTGATATCGTGCCATTATCAGCCCGCAAAGGCATCAATCTGGAATCTCTTGAAGAATCGATATATAAATTAATGCCAGAAGGCGAGATGATCTTTGATGAAGATCAGCTCACCGACCGTAGCTCACGTTTTCTGGCCGCTGAAATGGTTCGTGAAAAACTGTTCCGTCATTTAGGCCAGGAATTGCCGTATTCACTAACTGTAGATATCGAACAGTTTGAAGATGATAACGGCATGTACCGTATCAGCGCTGTTATCTATGTAGAACGCAGTGGTCAGAAATCCATTGTTATTGGCAAAAAAGGTGAGTTGCTCAAGCAAGTCGGTAAAGATGCCCGCGAAGATATGGAAAAGTTATTTGACTGTAAGGTGTTCTTACAATTATGGGTCAAAGTGCGTGAGGGCTGGTCTGATAACGAGCGCATGCTCAGAAATCTGGGCTATAACGACGATCTCTGATTAGGCATTACGGTGGAATTCACCCAGGCATTTGTTTTACACCAACGTCCTTATCGGGAAACCAGTTTTTTGCTGGATGTATTTACTGAAGATTATGGTCGATTAAGCTTGGTAGCCCGCGGCATGCGCCAAAACAAACGCCGTCACAATAACCCACTCCAATTATTCCAACCGCTTTGGGTAAACTGGTTTGGAAGAGGTGACTTACTGACAATAAGCAAAATTGAAACGACCAGCGCACCTTATTGGTTGCAGGGTCATGCTGCTTTATGCGGTCTTTATATCAATGAATTATTAGTCAGATTGTTAACCCAGCAGCAAGC
>NZ_DFTU01000094.1:44268-44706 GCF_002379485.1 Methylophaga sp. UBA4204
TTAGGTTATGGGCTGGACCTGAACAACGATAGTCAGGGTGAGCCAGTGTCCGATGAACAGCATTACAGTTATCAGCCGGAGCTTGGGTTGCAACCTTGTCTGGCAAATGACAGAAAAAGGATTATTTCAGGAGCCAGTTTGTCACAGCTACAGCAGGAAAAACTGAGTGATCCGGTTAGCCTCAATGAAACAAAACATTTAATGCGTTTGATAATAAACTATCATTTGGATGGCAAACCGCTGAAAAGCCGGCAGTTGTTTGCTGAAATGCAACGTTATGCCGGCCCTAAAACAGCGAATTAATTAAGGAACATCATGTCGATTTATCTTGGCGTTAATATTGATCATGTGGCCACGTTAAGACAAGCCCGCGGTACCCGTTACCCCGATCCGATTCAGGCAGCTATTGAAGCCGAACAAGCCGGTGCTGACAGTATT
>NZ_DFTU01000094.1:44828-45318 GCF_002379485.1 Methylophaga sp. UBA4204
AAGCCGGTGCTGACAGTATTACGCTGCATTTACGCGAAGATCGCCGGCATATTCAGGATCGCGATGTCAGAATGCTGGCCGATATTCTGCAAACCAAAATGAATCTGGAGATGGCGGTAACCGAAGAAATGCTTGGCATCGCTGAACTATACCGTCCAGCTGATTGCTGTCTGGTACCGGAACGCAGAGAAGAGTTAACCACGGAAGGTGGGCTGGACGTTGCCGGACAACAATCCAGAATGCATGACGCCTGTTCGCGATTAGCAGAAGCCGGCATTACTGTTTCATTATTTATTGATCCAGAAATGAAACAAATTGAAGCTGCTGCGGCCTGTGGTGCGCCGGTCATTGAGTTACATACCGGTCGTTATGCCGAGGCTAGTTCAGCGGCTGAAGCCCAGCATGAGCTGAAAATCATTCGTCAAGCTGCTGAAAAAGCCCATGCTATGGGCTTGCAGGTGAATGCTGGTCATGGTTTGCATTATCACAA
>NZ_DFTU01000094.1:45438-52165 GCF_002379485.1 Methylophaga sp. UBA4204
CATGGTTTGCATTATCACAATGTAAGACCCATCGCAGAGATTAAAGAGCTGGTGGAGCTGAATATCGGCCACGCCATTGTGGCACGATCATTCTTTACCGGCTTTCAGGAAGCCGTCCGGGAAATGAAAAAACTGATGTTAGGTGCACGACATTCATGATCAGTGGTATTGGCACGGATTTAGTGCATATTCCCCGTATCGCAGAAATGTTAAAAAAGTACGGCGATAAAGCCGCACAGCGTATTCTGGATGTGAGCGAATTCGAGCAGTTTCAAAAAAACCAGCAACCTGCCGCATTTCTGGCTAAACGGTTTGCTGCAAAAGAAGCCACGGCCAAAGCCTTGGGCACAGGCTTTCGGGATGGGTTAAGCCTGCAACATATCGCCGTTCGCAATAATAGTCTGGGCAAACCGGAACTGGTCTTTAATGCTTATGCCGAACAGTTATTGTCAGAAAAAAATATCCAGACAGCTATGCTCAGTCTGAGTGACGATGGTGATTATGCCACCGCCTATGTTGTCCTGGTGGAAGGTTAGAATGTCACAATATCCCACCATTGAATCCTGCATAGGCAATACACCTCTGGTCCGTTTACAGCGATTGCCCGGCAATACCAGTAATACGATTTTGGCTAAGCTGGAAGGTAATAACCCTGCCGGATCGGTTAAAGATCGGCCGGTTGCCAGCATGATTCGCCATGCTCAACTGAGAGGTGATATTAAGCCTGGCGATACGCTGATAGAGGCGACCAGTGGCAATACCGGTATTGCGCTGGCAATGGTCACCGCTATTCTGGGATATCGGATGATTCTGATTATGCCGGAAAATATGAGTTCGGAACGGCGGGCTTCAATGCGGGCTTATGGTGCCGAAATTATTTTAACCGATGGAATGGAATCCGCACGTGATTTGGCGCTGCAGATGCAGGCGATGGGGGAAGGCAAAGTTCTGAATCAGTTTGGTAATTTTGATAATCCATTAGCGCATTATGAAACGACCGGACCTGAAATCTGGCGGGATACCAATGGAGAAGTAACCCATTTTGTCAGCGCCATGGGAACAACTGGCACCATTATGGGGGTTTCCAGATATTTGAAACAACAGAATCCAGCAGTTCAGATAGTCGGGGTTCAACCCGTCGAAGGCTCAAAAATACCGGGTATCCGACGCTGGTCAGCTGCTTATCTGCCAGAAATCTTTGAGCCGGAACGAGTAGATATGACGTTGGATGTAGAACAGGAAGTTGCTGAAGACACCATGCGCAAACTGGCCCGTGATGAAGGCATCTTCTGTGGCGTTTCATCAGGTGGCAGTGTTGCTGCTGCGTTACGATTATCGGAAACGGTTTCCAATGCTGTTATCGTCTGCATTATTTGTGATCGTGGTGATCGCTATCTTTCTACAGGTGTGTTTCCGGCAGACTAATGCTAACCAGGACTCTAGTCTTATTGGTTTTATTACTGGTAGCGACCTCCCAGTTACATGCAATAGAACAGGCGGCTATTCAGATCGGCTCCTGGTCAAGCGAGCAAGTCGACATCACTGATTTGCAAGTTGAAGTCAATTTACAATCCACCGGATTAGCGCTTACTGCCACAGCCAAACAATTACAGTTAACAGCACCAGTAGGTCTGTTAAAAAATGTCAGACTGCGCTGTGAAACCTTACGCTGGTTATCCGGGCAAATAGATTGTCAGTCTGGTCAACTGGACTTCAGCCATGCTCTTTGGGGCAACCAAAAAATAGCATTCAATATTAAATCTCGTGCAGAAGAAGAAAATTATCAACTGACTTTAACAGGTATCCAGCTGGATCAAGGCAGCATGGACGTTCAGGCGGATTACCAACAGGGTCAATGGCAAGCTCAGGTGGCCGGGGAAAATGTTGCGTTAAACAGCTTGGTTAAATTTATCGGTCCATACGTTAATGAAAAGCAACTGGAATTACTTTCGCAATGGAATATCAATGCCCTAATGGATATTGATGCAGAACTTACCGGTAATCAAACACACTTAGCCTCGGCAAAAGTTTCCGGAAAACTAAGAGATGTAATGTTTGCTGATCCCAGCGGAAGTTATGCTGGCGAAGCTCTGGCAGCCCAAATACAACTGGCACTGCAAATCGAAAATGATCGCTCGTCATGGCAGCAAACGCTAACTATCGATAAGGGCCAGACCTACTTTGAACCGATCTTTTTGGATTTGGCTGAACACTCTGTCACGTTAAGCAGTGAAGGACAATTCAATAATGCCAACAAAACATGGCAGATAAATGATGTTGAATTTTCACAAAGCACTTCCATTTCAGCCAATGCAGAGTTAAATGGTAAGGCAACGCAATTAACACATCTGCAAATGGACCTCCGTAGCACTGATTTAGCACAATTATATAAAGACTGGTTACAACCATTTATTCCAGGTTCGTCCCTGAGTCATTTGCAAACCACCGGGGAGTTAACAGCCAGTTTGCAATGGCAGCCAGAGCAATATCTGTTTCAAATGAATTTACAGTCGGTCACGATAGTCGATGATGCTGGACGGTTTGCTATTGATAACCTTGAAGGGGAACTGGGATGGACTAACCAGGAGTCAGTGATACCGATTGATTTACGCTGGAACTCGGCTTCTATTTTATCCTTGCCATTGGGTGGCTCAACCTTACAGGCAGAAGCGAGTCAGAATCAGATTCAATTTTCCAATTTGTCATTACCTATTCTGGATGGAGCATTATCACTGAATGACTTTCAATTAAGTCTTGATGAAGAGCAGGGAAGAAGCTGGCAGTTTGAGGGATTATTAAGCCCGATTTCAATGGATCAATTAAGTCCTTTACTGGGCTGGCCAACGCTTCAAGGTAAATTGTCCGGCATGATCCCCAAAGTCAGTTATGCTGATGAAGAGATCACTGTCGATGGAGCATTGTTACTGAAATTATTTGATGGCACGACGGTGATTAGAGATCTCCGTTTACAACAGCCATTCGGAAGCCTGCCTCAGTTGTATGCCAATATCGATATTAACCGTCTGGATCTACAGACGCTCACCAATACTTTCGATTTTGGTAATATAAGCGGCAAATTAGATGGTCGTATCCATAATTTACGCTTATCAAACTGGCAACCGGTGCAATTTGATGCATTATTTGAGACACCAGAAGAGGATCCAGGTCGGCGGCGAATAAGTCAGCGTGCCGTCAATAATCTTTCGCAGATTGGTGGTGGTCCGGCTGCCATTTTATCGCGTGGGTTTATGGGCCTGTTTGAAGATTTTTCCTATAGCAAAATTGGTCTAAGTTGTCGTTTGATGAATTCTGTCTGTCAGATGGGTGGTATAGAACCTGCTGAGCAAGGGTACTATATTGTTAAAGGTGGCGGCCTGCCACCATGGATTAATGTGATTGGCTATAACCGTGAGGTGGATTGGCCAGAATTAATCGCCAGATTAAAAGCGGTCAGTCAAAGCGACGGGCCAGTTATTCAATAAAGGAAAATCGAATGGGTTTATTAAAATGGTTAACGGGCACTACCGCAGGGTTAATGCTGATTTCCTGTGTGACAATCAATATCTATTTTCCGGCAGCGGCTGCTGAAAAAGCTGCAGATCGAATTATTGAAGATGTATGGGGACGCGAAAACCCGACGCAGCCACAACCGACTGAATCGGAAGACAGTACTAGTGCTTTAAAACAGAATATGCCGCTTGCAATGCAGGTATTGAACTGGTTGGTCTCACCGGCGCAGGCAGAAGCTAATTTGAATATTAATTCGCCGGCAATTAATGCTTTGCAGGCAAAAATGAAACAGCGCCATGAGAAACTTCATCCGTTTTATCAAACCGGTGCGGTGGGATTAACCAGTAATGGTCTGATTACCTTGCGTGATGCCTCTGCAGTGCCATTAAAAGATCGTAATACAGTAAATACTCTGATCGCTGAAGAGAATCAGGATCGTAACGCCTTATACGCTGAAATAGCCCGTGCTAACGGGCATCCTGAATGGGAATCTGATATCCAGGAAACCTTTGCCAGACGCTGGATAAGCAATGCAGCCAAAGGTTGGTGGTATCAGCAAGGCGGCAGCTGGAAGCAAAAATAATTTTTCAATCAAGTTTAAGTCCGGTTATGCAAAAGCATGACCGGACTTTTTTTATGTAATTTTCGTTTAAAGGTTTAACAAATGGCACGACGTAATCACAGAAAACGGCTCCCTACAGAAGCTGTTCAGGCAACTATAGAGAGTCTTTCTCATGATGGTCGTGGCATTGCCCGAATTGAGGGTAAAACCGTCTTTGTCGACGGTGCGTTGGCGGGTGAAAATGTGTCGTTTAAATATACCCGGCTGCATAAAAAATATGATGAGGCCAAAGTAATCTCGATTGAGTCTGCCTCCAAGGATCGCGTTGAAGCAAAATGCCAACATTTTGGTGTGTGTGGTGGGTGCAGTTTGATGCATATGTCACCAGAAGCTCAGTTAAGCCTGAAACAAGACACCTTAAAGGAACAGCTTTCGCACTTTGGACAACTGACACCAGAGAATTGGTTAGCACCGTTAACTGGCCCTCTGTGGGGCTATCGACGTAAAGCTCGTTTAGGTGTCCGTTATGTGACCAAAAAAGAAAAAGTGCTGGTCGGCTTTAGAGAAAAAGGGTCACCTTATCTGGCTGAGTTAACGCAATGTGAAGTATTGGATCCACGCGTTGGATTACGCCTGGAAGAGCTGGGGGAAATGATTGCCAGCCTTGAAGCCTATAACCGAATCGCACAAATAGAAGTGGCGATGGATGATGCCAATACAGCTCTGGTTTTCCGGAACATGGATCCATTGTGTGAAACAGATAAGCAAAAATTGATTAACTATGGTCAGCAAAAGGATTTGTGGATCTATCAACAACCAGGCGGGCCGGATACCGTCAGTCCATTATGGCCTGAAGCACCACAATTGCATTATGCACCTGAAGAAGGTCTCAGACTGGAATTTGCCCCGGGCGACTTTACTCAGGTCAACGCCGCTATCAACCATAAAATGATTGCCAAGGCGATTGAGATGCTTGATTTGCAGGAAACCGATCGGGTACTGGATCTGTTTTGTGGTTTGGGTAACTTTACCCTGCCTTTGGCAAAACGTGTCCGAAGTGTGATTGGGGTAGAAGGGGATAAATCTCTAGTGGCACATGCACAGAGAAATGCCGGGATGAATGGTCTGGACAACGCTGTATTTGAAATGGCTGATTTAACGATAACACAATTGAAAGATTATCCTTGGGCACAGGAAGGTTTCACAAAAGTATTACTGGATCCTCCCAGAAGCGGCGCGTTTGAAGTGCTGGGTCAGATTGCTGATCTGGGCGCCAAAACCATTGTTTACGTTTCCTGTAACCCCGCTACTCTGGCCCGTGATGCCGGTGAACTTGTGAATCAATATGGATATACGCTTGTACAAACCGGCATCATGGATATGTTTCCTCATACCAGTCATGTTGAATCGATCGCATTATTTCAAAAATGATGGGAAAATATTTCTAGTAGTTTTAAATGGTTCACAAAGTACTCGGAAATTGAAGTTAAAAAAGTTCCCTATTTAGTACCAAGGTACAATAGTTTTAGGAAATTTTTCCTTTAATATAGGCAACATTGCTCCAGGAATGAACCGGAGCAATACTAAATATTTGAGTGCCAACCTTGGTGTGAGCCAAGAGACGGAAAGCCACGGGTCTTCCTTAATAAGATAGCCGGGTTGCATTTTCAGGAAGGAAATGTAAATGAAATTATTAACACCAATCTTTGCCGCGACACTTTTGATGTTAGGTTTTTCTACAACTGCATCAGCCACTTTTTATCATCCTAAACCACATTACTGTGATAATGGTGATCTCTGTGATAATAGCCAGCCTTTCTCAACTACCTTGACGACTGGCGATATTAATAACAGTGGAAAATACGCTTACTGGGGTTTCGATAGTATCGATGTAGCTGATTTGACAATTGAATCAGCAACTTTAACTGTAAAATCTAATGCTGATAACTTTTTTATTTTCGGGTGGGATAAAATTTTCGCTTATACAGATAATTGGTATGGCACTGGACTTGAGCATATTGGCTGGCTAGATGGCGGTTACGATGTTTTTTCATTAAGCTCTAGTCTTTTTGATGAAATTATTGATGGTTTATCACTGAAAGCGCTTTTCACCGATAATTCAGAAGACGTTTTTTGGTCAAAACTGGAAGTTTCTGGCGTCTACTGTCCGCCTATTAGTGAGGTTCCTTTACCAGCAGCGGTATGGTTGTTCGGTTCAGGTTTAATGGGCTTTATGGCTGTTCGCAGAAGAACAAAAGCAAACCAACAAGCTTAACTCTCTCGTAATACCGTAAAATAAAAACCGTGGCTTTCGAGCCACGGTTTTTTTATGTCTGAAAAAAAGAGTGAGTTGAAATGGCAAAGTCTGATCCGTTAGCTGAATCGCCCCCAGCTTTATTAAAAGATCATATAAATGCCAATTCTATCGATGTGTTAGCAGGATTAATCAAAGGCTATCAACCGGATTTTCCTGACGATAAGTTCAGGGTTATGGCAATGTCACAGTTGGAATCCATGCCACTTAAAACCCGCGTCAACCATCTTAGTAACGTTTTGGCAGTATTACTGGTTGAGGATTTCTCTGTGAATGCCAAATGGTTGAAGCAGGTTGCCGCGCACTGGCCCAATCAGGAGCCCAGTAAAGGTTGGCATAGT
>NZ_DFTU01000094.1:52216-53328 GCF_002379485.1 Methylophaga sp. UBA4204
TAAAGGTTGGCATAGTTTTATGGCATGGCCATTAATTGACTATGCTGGAAAGCAAGGGCTGCAGCAGCCGACAATCGCACTGGATGTGTTAAAGCATCTCACACCATTGTTTACTGCAGAATTTGCTATCAGACCCTACATAGAACAACATTTTGAGCTGACCTTCAAAGAATTATTGCGATGGTGTGATGATGAGAATGAGCATGTCCGGCGACTGGCATCAGAAGGGATGCGGCCAAGATTACCTTGGGGAGGGCATTTAAAGGCATTAAAACAAGACCCGCAGCCGGTATTTGAAATACTGAGTCAGCTCAGAGATGACAAAAGTAAATATGTCCAAAAATCTGTTGCCAATAATTTAAATGACATTAGTAAAGACCATCCACAGCGAGTAATCGATATCTGTCGTGATTGGTTGAAAAATTCCACACCTCAACGTCGCTGGATTATCCGTCACGGGCTTCGCAGTCTGATTAAGGCAGGTGAGCCAGCTGTATTCCCATTACTGGGTTATAGTGACCACCCAGCCGTTGAGATAGACTTTGATTTAACTGAGCAAGATGTGACATTGGGTCAAAAATTGGAAATGTTGTTGTCTATCCATTCTAAAACCAGTCAGGCTCAACAATTGGTGGTGGATTATCGTGTCTGGCATGTCAAAAACAACGGCAAGACCACCGCGAAAGTTTATAAATGGAAAAACATCGCTTTACCGGCCAAGGAAAGTATCTATCTAAAGAAGTCACACGGATTTTTAAAACTGACTACCCGGCAATACTATGGTGGCCAACACACTATTGAAATACTTATCAACGGCGTGGTTCATAACCAGGCGACGGTGAATCTAGTACTTGATTGAATTAAAGATACTACCAAATAAATTATCAACAGAAATAAAATGAGCCCCGGAGGGCTCATTTTGTTTGGTGTAAATTTAATCGATTTTACTGTTTAGCTAATGCCTGCCAAGTACTGACCACCGTATCCGGATTTAGTGAAATACTGCTGATTCCACGTTCAAGCAGCCATGCTGCTAAATCAGGATGATCCGAAGGTCCTTGTCCACAGATACCGACGTATTTATCTGCTTTGTGACAGGCATTAATCGCCAT
>NZ_DFTU01000094.1:53490-54691 GCF_002379485.1 Methylophaga sp. UBA4204
TCACGTTCATCAAATGCTGCGGCAATTTGTGCAGAATCCCGGTCGAGCCCCAATGTCAGCTGAGTCATATCGTTAGACCCGATTGAAAAGCCATCAAAGAATTCCAGAAATTGATCTGCCAGTACTGCATTGGATGGTAATTCACACATCATGATCAACCGCAGGCCATTTTTACCGCGTTCCAGACCATTCTTTTTCAAAATTTTGATGACGGCTTCAGCTTCACTCAACGTCCGTACAAAAGGAATCATGACTTCAACATTGGTTAAACCCATGACATCACGGACACGCTTGATCGCTTCACATTCCAATTCAAAGCAGGCCTCGAATTCCGGAGAGCTGTAGCGTGCTGCCCCACGGAAACCAATCATGGGATTTTCTTCGTGTGGTTCAAATTCAGCGCCACCAACGAGGTTGCCATATTCATTCGATTTAAAATCGGACATACGCACAATCACTTTGGATGGATAAAATGCCGCAGCAATAGTCGAAACACCTTCCGTAATACGGCTGATATAAAACTCAACCGGGTCGCCATAAGCAGTAGTTTTTTCGCGGATAACCTGTTGTACTTCCGCATCCATTTTATCGGCGGCCATCAATGCTTTCGGATGAATACCGATCATATTATTTATAATGAATTCCAGCCGAGCCAGACCAACACCGTCATTAGGGAGTTGTGAAAAGCTGAATGCACGGTCAGGATTCCCCACATTCATCATAATTTTGACGGGTAACTCAGGCATTTGGTCCAAAGACTGAACCCGATGTTCAAACTCAAGCAGTCCCTGATAAATATAACCTTCATCACCTTCGGCACAGGAAACTGTGGCTGAAATGCCTTCAGCAACTTTTTCAGTAGCATCGCCACAGCCTACTACAGCCGGGATACCTAATTCACGTGCAATGATAGCGGCATGACAGGTGCGACCACCACGATTAGTAATAATCGCCGCCGCTTTTTTCATGATCGGTTCCCAATCAGGATCCGTCATATCTGTTAGTAATACATCGCCCGCTTCAAATTGATCCATCTGATCGAGGCTGCTCAGAATCCGAACCCGACCACTGCCAATTTTCCTACCAATGGCGCGACCACGGGCCAACAATTCACCTTTATCTTTTAAAATGAATTGCTCAGTAACATTTACACTGCGGCTTTCAACCGTTTCCGGGCGAGCCTGAACAATGTAAATCTGGA
>NZ_DFTU01000094.1:54746-55231 GCF_002379485.1 Methylophaga sp. UBA4204
TCTGAACAATGTAAATCTGGCCATCGTTACCATCTTTTGCCCATTCGATATCCATTGGTCTTTGGTAATGCTTTTCAATAATCATCGCCATGCGGGCCAATGATTCAATTTCTTCATCATTCAGACAAAAATGCAATCGTTCTTCGGGATCGACATCAACGGTTTTAACCGGTGATTTTGCATCACCTGAGTAAACCATTTTAAGCGCTTTCTGGCCCAGAGTTCTGCGTAATACCGCAGGACGATCAGCAGTTAATGTGGTTTTATGCACGTAAAACTCATCTGGATTAACCGCGCCTTGTACCACCATCTCGCCAAGACCGTAACTGCCAGTGATAAAGACCACATCACGAAAACCGCTTTCAGTATCCAGGGTAAAAGCCACACCGGCAGAAGCAATGTCAGAGCGCACCATCTTCTGGATACCAGCAGACAAAGCCACTTCGCTGTGTTCAAATCCTTGGTGATCGCGATAGGCAATCGCT
>NZ_DFTU01000094.1:55451-55663 GCF_002379485.1 Methylophaga sp. UBA4204
AAAGGTTTCCTGTTGTCCGGCAAACGATGCATCGGGTAAGTCTTCTGCGGTGGCAGATGAACGTACCGCCCAGCTGGTAGAAGTACCGTATTCTTCTACTAGCTTTTCATAAGCTTCATCAATTGCGGCTTCCATTTTTTCCGGATAAGGAATGGTCATGATCCATTCACGGATGGTTTTACCCGCTTTCTGAAGTGCAACGACATCGTCAA
>NZ_DFTU01000094.1:55845-57110 GCF_002379485.1 Methylophaga sp. UBA4204
GTCCGTCATGCTTTAAAAACTCTCTGTAAGCATCTGCCGTAGTCGCAAAACCGCTTGGAACAGCTACACCCAACGGTGCTAAATTCTGCAACATTTCACCTAAAGAAGCATTTTTCCCACCAACTCTGCCGACATCATTCATGCACAACTTATCAAGTGGAATTACATATTCGGTCATGACTACTACCTTAAATTTTTAGTTTTATTAAATGTAATGGTTGATTCGCGGATGCGCTCACGCGCGAGGCCCATAGAGCGAACAACACGGCTGGATATTTCCTCAATAGAAGTATTTGTAGTATCAAATACCGGAATATTCACTTTCTCAAACATAATCATCGCTTTGTCTAATTCTGCCTGACAGATTTCCAAAGAGGAATAATTACTATCAGGGCGGCGTTGTCGGCGAATTCGACTCAGCGGCACCGGTTTAATAGTTAAGCCGGCAAGTTTATGTTGATGAATTTTAAGATACTCAGGTAGTTCTTCTGCTTCCAAATCTTCAACGGTTAACGGATAGTTAGCCACTTTGAGGGAGAAGTTCATTGCTAAATACAAACTGGTGGGTGTTTTACCACATCGTGAAACACCGACTAAAATGATATCAGATTCTTCATACTGATCGGGACGAATACCATCATCATGCGTCAGCGCATAATCTATGGCATCCAGACGTTTCTGATAAGTGGTATCGCTAATTGAAATTCGCGATACACCGAGTTTCTGTGATGATTCAATATTCAGAAATTTTTCCATCGAACCGATGAACTGATGAAATAAACTGATTACAAATCCATCACAGTCTTCGATAATCTCTTGGGCTTCGTTATTCACTAAGGTGCTGAAAACCAGTGGGGGCAAATGCGATTCGGCACAAAGCGCATTAATTTGCTCGCGTGCTTCCTCAGCTTTTTCTTTAGTGTCGACAAAAGCCAGAGTAATTGTTTCGAATTCAATATCAGGAAATTGCGCCAATAGACATTTTCCGTACGATTCTGCGGTCAAACCGGTCCGATCTGATACAAAAAATACGTTTCTGATTTGTTGAGTATTATTTTCGGTTACATCGTTCATTAGATAATGATGTGCTGAAATGGCTGTATTGATCAACAAAAAGTTTGTTGCAGGAAGAGATAAGCTCAAATATCAATTTCGCTCAATTGATGGTAACGCTTTGTATGGTAATTTATCAGCCGGTATCGCCGTTCATCCTGCACCGATAGAACACTAAAAATTCAACTCTGTAGTATTGCACTTAGAAAGCT
>NZ_DFTU01000094.1:57202-57735 GCF_002379485.1 Methylophaga sp. UBA4204
TGTAGTATTGCACTTAGAAAGCTGATTTAGCGACGTTCAGAAAGCTAAATAAAGTTATCTGGTATTTTCAAAACTGGCGTATTAGAGCCTATTAAAGGACGTTGGCAGGGTTACACCAAATTTGTTCATTTGACAATGGAGGCATAATAAGGTGTTTTATTTAATGCATAAAAAATGCTTCAGCATTTAATGGAATATGCCGAATAATAACTAAGTTTTAACAAACTGGATATTGATTGTTTTAGCTTGAAACGGACATCCAATATTCCATCAGACACCAAAACGTATACTGAAACGTATTCAGTATTTTGATACCCGGCCCTACAAAAGATGTGACCCCGAAACAATCTTTCAGCCAGCAATCCGATAAAGCAAATTAAGTTTTATTATCAGATACTAAACTGTAACCGGAATTATTACCTCTAAAGACTCCAGCTCTTTAATGTATAAACAGAGTGGTCTATTCAGGACATGAATAAACCAAATGCTACCAGGCCAATACAGACCACTGAAATAAATACAATAAACTCAAT
>NZ_DFTU01000098.1:0-3613 GCF_002379485.1 Methylophaga sp. UBA4204
ACACAGAAATCAGGACAGGCTCCTCTTTACCGTTAAAAACGGTATAGGAGCACAGATTGAGACGCTTTAATCGGGGATAATGCCACTTCTATTTCTTCTAACATTTGTACTTTTGCTTCTCAACATAATGAGTTGATGACAGCTAAACTCAACCTAATTAAATCGGTCGAATGCTTAAAATCGTATTACAACTACTCCCGCTACTCTTTCTCTCATTTCAAATATCGGCTGCTCCCGAGTCGTTTAACCAGGCTAAATCCGAACTTCGAGAGTACATTTATCATGATCGTAACCACGCTCAAAATATGGGAACACTCTATTGTGGTTGCAGCTGGGAATGGACAGGCATATCGGGTGGCCGAATTGATGCGAAAGGCTGCGGCTACAACGTTAGAAAACAAGCCATGCGGGGGACTCGAATAGAATATGAGCATATATTATGTTGACTTAGCAACATGTTATATATGGTTAACTGACTGCTTTATATACATATATGTTCATATAACTCTTTCTAATTCAAGTTAAGCTTGTCGATACTTATAATGCGAGGCGTCTCGAAGCAGTTTCAGCAGCTACGAGAATCGGTGCGAGTATTGAAGATGTCTCGCAACGTATTCTCGTCCAAGCCAGTCTGTGCAGTCGCGCAGGTACAAGGAAGGGGTGGAAGATCCCTTCTCCATGTACTTATCATCTATGCGCAACTTCATACGGAAAGCCATCCACTATCCCCCGTAACTGGGGCCTGAACACCACTTGCATGACTGACAGGTGTATTGGCAACAGAACAAGCCAAGGGATGACCCGCACACCGTGGATGCCATCAGGAATCCAATAACTCAAACATTCGTAAGTCGATGTTTTGCTCCTTTAATGGCTTGTGCCGGCGTTTTTTTGAACTTCTAATGCAGCATGAAGCCCCCGTGCCAATACCTCAGGATCGCCGTTACCCCAGTAGTGCAAGAAATAATAGGGCGGCGTTTCGCCAATCATGTGATTATGCAAAGCAACGATATGGATACCGGCGTCGCGTAGAGCATTCATAACAGGTTGAACCTCGCCAGCGGTCATGGCGAAATCCCCATCGACGACTGCATGATCTTTATTGCCAGTGAAGGCCGCCCAGGTCGCCAATCCCATTGATGCGCCAAACTCAGTACCATGCATGGTGGCACTGCGGCCAAAAGTAAATTTTAGTACCTGACCATTGAGACTGCCTTCGACACCCAAAATGGTTTCCAGCGACGCTGTGTCATACTCCCCGGTGATTTCGGGCACACTGCCAGGAAAGCGCTCTACCGGTGTGGCGTGTTTCTCGCGAACCTTCTTTATGGCATCCCACATGGCCTTGACGCCTTCGGCAAGCTTTTCAGCGTTCTCACCATGACCGCCGATATGCATAAAATAAACAGGAGGTCGATCAAATATGAAATGGTTATGCAGCGCGGTGATTTCCAGACCATGGGCGAAAGCCGCATCCATTGCCGGAGTGATTTCATCCTCGAAAACCACAGTGTCACCCATCAGCATCACGCCACCTTCCGGAACTGCTTTGAACGCAGCCCAACTTCCTAAACCTGCTGGTGTTGGAAGCTTTACCCCGTCTACCATGACCGGCACATCCTCGCGTTGCCAACCGATGCGTACGACGCCGTCCGGTTTGACCGTGGCTTGAGTGTCCGTAGCCTTACTGATGACTTTTGGATCGAGACTGCCGGGCGCATCAGCGAAAGCAACTGGTGCCTGCATCAGCAGAGCGGTTATGATGAATATCATAAGCGGATGGGTTTTCATAATGATCCTCCATTATTAAGTTTTTTTCGATTGGGTTTTAAATTGTTTGAGATTTAAACAGACGAACCGGATACTCATCTCATCGGTTAGCCTTTTAAGATGCCGGAGCGCCTCCGAATAACAGGTAGTAAATGATACCGAGCAGTGCACTGACGAAAATAACCGGCAACATACCCACCTTGAAACGCAGCATGGCAATAAAGGCGCCCAGAGCCAGCAAAACGCTGGCAATCTGAATACTGTGCCATGTCGGTAACAGCCACTGTATACCAAAGGACCGAACCGTTTCCACCTCACCGAAAGCGACATGTACAGCGAACCAGATGGCCAGATTCAGCATGACGCCGACTACGGCAGCGGTCACCGCCGACAGTGCTGCACAGACTGCCTGATTGCCGCGCAGCGTTTCCACATAGGGCGCACCCAGAAATATCCACAGAAAACAGGGAACAAAGGTAACCCAGGTCGCCAGGAGCGATGCGAGAATACCTGCTGTAAAGGGATCGAGCAGTCCGGCATCCCGGAAAGCGCCCATAAAACCGACAAATTGCACTACTTGAATAAGGGGGCCGGGCGTCGATTCTGCCATGCCCAGGCCATCCAGCATTTCTCCCGGCGATAGCCAGCCGTAATTCTGTACAGCCTCCTGCGCCATGTAAGCCAAGACTGAGTAAGCACCACCGAAGGTGACGACTGCCAGCTTGCTGAAGAAAAGGCCTATCTGGGTAAAGACGTCGTCATATCCTAGTGTCATAAGTAAAACTATAAGCGGTGCGAACCACAACGGCAGCCAGACCGCGAGTACTTTAAATGCCCGATTACGTGTTGCCTTTGTGTGGTTTGCTTGGCCGCTATCGATCATATTGTCGATCGCACGATCAGTCTCTTCCGGGGCATCGTGCCCTTTGATGATCATAAAGCGTTCTGGATCTACATATCTTCCCAACAAACCAATGAAAGCAGCCGTCAGTATCACTATCGGAAATGGCACGGCAAAAAAGAAGATCGCAATAAAAGCAGTGATAGCCAGTGTGTACATATAGGCATTTTTGAGGGCACGCTTGCCGATACGAATAACCGCTTGAATAACGATTGCCAGCACAGCTGCCTTGATGCCAAAAAACAGGGCTTGCACCATAGTTGCATCCTGAAACCCTGCATAGAGAACGCTGAGCACCAAAATACTTAAAAAGCCCGGCAGTATGAACAGACCACCCGCGACTAACCCGCCCCGGACACCATGCAGCAGCCAGCCGATGTAGGTGGCAAGTTGTTGAGCTTCCGGCCCAGGTAGAACCATGCAGTAATTAAGCGCATGAAGAAACCGGCTTTCACTGACCCATCGTTTTTCATCCACCAGAATGCGGTGCATGACTGCGATTTGGCCGGCAGGGCCACCAAAGCTCAGCATGGCAATACGTAACCAAACGCGCACAGCCTCCCTGAACGAAATGTGGTGGCCGAATTTGTTGATGTTGCTTGCTGTTGTTTCTTTGGTCTTTTGGTCCACCAAGTCAGGAGCAGATGAAGGTTCCTGCATACTCTATTCCCCTTTATTGTAGGCTGTGTACAGGCTGTCGAACACCTGATTGGCAGCTAGCAATAGCAGGTCATCGTCGTTGAGAGTCTCACGAAGGCCCATCAATATGTACTCAACTCCGGAAGCTTCCGGTGGCTGGTAGCCGCCTACATCAAGGTAGTGCACCAGTTCCCCGATCCGTTGCAGAGCCACATGACGCAGGTCAAAGCTCGCCAGTAAAGTCTCGAAGGTGACTTTTTCAGCCACATGGGTGAAGGTGGCCCCATCGAAATCGAAACCCAG
>NZ_DFTU01000021.1:0-3143 GCF_002379485.1 Methylophaga sp. UBA4204
TGACGGGCACCACCAATGGTAAATCCCTGTTCATAAAGCAAGCCACGAATTTCACGAATCAGCACCACATCATGGCGTTGGTAATAACGGCGGTTACCACGACGTTTAACGGGTTTGAGCTGAGTAAACTCCTGTTCCCAATAACGTAGTACATGTGGCTTCACCCCACATAACTCACTGACTTCACCAATGGTAAAGTAACGTTTACCCGGAATTGCAGGTAGTTCGTTGTTATTACTCGCCTCTAGCATAACTGTCCACCCTTGCTTTCAGTTTTTGGCCAGGACGAAAGGTAACAACACGACGGGCGGTGATTGGAATTTCTTCACCCGTTTTAGGGTTACGGCCAGGCCGTTCATTTTTGTCGCGCAGTTCAAAATTACCAAATCCTGAGAGCTTCACTTGATCACCTTCCTCAAGTGCACCACGGATTTCTTCAAAGAACATTTCGACCAGTTCTTTTGCTTCACGTTTATTAAATCCCAACTCTTCATAAAGTTGTTCAGTCATATCGGCTTTTGTGAGTGCCATTCTTTACCTCTATTCTTATTATTGAACCGACGTTAGGTTCTAACAACCGCACCCAACTCACTTTGCAGCTTGTTGGTAATTTGCAGCATTAATGCATCGACTTCATCGTCGGTCATGGTTCGCTCACCATGTTGAAGATGGAAAGCGACCGCAATGCTCTTCTTGCCAAGCTCGACACCATCTCCAGAATAAACGTCAAACAATTGAATTGACTTAAGAATATCAGACTCGATACCTTTCAGGCAATGCTCAATTTCAACGGCTACAATGGAATTGTCGACAACTAAAGCGAGATCTCTGCGAATAGCAGGATAACGCGATAGCGTAGTAAATTTTGGAATGGCAGATTGCAGACAAACCGTTAATGCCAATTCGAAAACATACGCTTTACCAGTAAAGCCTAATGGCTTATTCAGTTTGGGATGCAGTGCTCCCAACCATCCCACTGGTTTATCATTTTGATAGATACGTGCAGATTGTCCAGGATGCAATGCAGGATGTGGTTCAGCGCGGAATTCGACTTTGCCATTTCCCAGTGCCAATATCGCCTCGACATCAGCTTTCACATCATAAAAATCAACTTTACGGTTTTTTTCTGACCATTGTTCGGGATGAATATCGCCATAGACCAGTCCGCCAATACAAAGATACTGATCGATATCAGCCAATTCACCCCGGAACACACGCCCCACTTCAAACAACCTAATTCGGTCATGCTGACGATTCAGGTTATAAACCATCGCCTGCACCAGACCCGGCCACAATGAATGACGCATCACAGACAGATCCGCTGAAATCGGATTGGCTAATTTGATTGGTTCGATATCACTGTCGGCAAAGTGTTTTTGCAATGTTGGGTCAACAAAACTGTAGGTGATTGCTTCAAAATAACCACGATCCACCAACAGACTTTGCAGACGTTCTGTGGCAAGCTGTTTTTCTGAAATTGCACCGGGTAATACACTGATTTCAGGCCGGGTTTGCGGCAACCGATCATAGCCGTAGAGACGACCTAATTCTTCAATCAAATCCACTTCGATATTAATATCAAAACGGAAACTTGGCACAATCACCAGCCAGCCATCTCTGACTGCTGTAACTTCCAGCCCCAACCGAGTCAGCTGTTCTTCTACTTCAGCAGCTTCCAGCTCAATTCCCAACACCCGTTTAATACGGTTTGCACGTAGCAGAATTTGCGGCGTTTCAGGTAACGCACTTTCCTCACTGATAATCGTTAGCGGGCCTGGCTGACCACCGGCAATTTCCAGAATCAACTGCGTGGCCCGTTGCATTGCCTGTTGTGCCAATTGAGGATCAACACCCCGTTCAAAGCGATGTGATGAATCAGTATGCAATCCATAACTTCTAGCCTGCCCTGCAATCGCATCAGGCGTGAAAAAGGCCGCTTCGAGAAACAGCGATGTTGTTTTATCATCAACGGCGGAAGCTTCTCCACCCATTACACCAGCAAGAGCCAGCGGACCAGATGCATCGGCAATAACTAATGTCTGTTCAGCAATCTCAACTTGCTGACCATCCAATAAAGTCAGTTTTTCGTCTGTCTTGGCAAACCTTACAATAATGTTCTGCTGTAACTTCTGCAGATCAAATGCATGCATTGGCTGCCCCAGCTCCAACATCACATAATTAGTGATGTCCACCACGGCGCTCAGACTCCGTAATCCACTGCGACGCAGTTTTTCCTGCATCCATAACGGCGTTTTGGCGTCAGGATTAATATTTTCAATCACCCGACCAATATAATTTGGGCAGGCTTGTATGGCTTCTACTGAAACTGGAAATGTTGTCTGAACAGTTGCCGCAATCTCATTAATAATGACGGGGGTAAGATTGGTACGGCTAATCACACCCAATTCGCGTGCAATACCGGCAACTCCCAGACAATCACTGCGGTTTGGTGTTAAATCGACTTCAATGGTGAAATCATTTAATGCCAGATAATCGCGAATATCGCTCCCAACAGGTGCATCAGCCGGTAATTCCATCAGACCGTCAGAGGATTCAGTTAAACCAAGTTCTTTAGCAGAACACAACATACCGAAAGATGGTTCACCACGCAGTTTGGCTTTTTTAATTTTAAAATCACCTGGCAAGACTGCACCAACAATGGCAACTGGAATTTTCAAACCTTCCCGAACGTTGCTGGCACCACACACAATATGCAATAACTCATCACCAGCTACATCCACTTCACAGACACGCAATTTGTCAGCATCCGGGTGTGAAACAACTGATTTCACCTGTCCAACTAATACACCTGAAAAATCCCCGGCAACAGGCGAAACCGAATCAACTTCCAGGCCCGCCTGAGTCAATTTCTCGGCAATAACCTGCACATCAAAATCAGGATTTACCCATTCACGTAGCCAATTTTCGCTTAATTTCATGGCGAACTTCCTATCCTATTTGAACTGACGCAGGAAGCGCAGATCGTTCTCAAAAAATAATCGCAGATCATTCACGCCATATCGCAACATCGCCAGGCGCTCAACGCCCATGCCAAATGCCAGACCCAGATATTTTTCACTATCAATATTGACGTGCTCGAATACTTTAGGATGCACCATGCCGCAACCCAGCACTTCCAGCCA
>NZ_DFTU01000021.1:3204-7370 GCF_002379485.1 Methylophaga sp. UBA4204
CAACCCAGCACTTCCAGCCAGCCGGTATGACTACAGACACGACAACCTTCACCACCACAGATCACACATTCAATATCCGCTTCTGCAGAAGGCTCGGTAAATGGAAAGTACGAAGGTCGAAACCGCACATTGAGTGGTTTTTCAAAAAATGCCTGTAGGAAATCGGCAAGAATACCTTTCAAATCGGTAAAGCTGATGTTTTCATCCACCATTAAACCTTCTACCTGATGGAACATCGGCGTATGGGTTAAATCTGAATCACAGCGATATACCCGGCCCGGTGCAATGACCCGTAAAGGTGGCTGTTCATTTTCCATGACCCGGATCTGTACCGGTGAAGTATGGGTGCGCAACAGCATTTCGGCGTTGAAATAAAACGTGTCATGCATCGCACGCGCTGGATGACTTTCAGGAATATTCAATGCGGTGAAGTTATGGTCACCATCTTCAATTTCCGGACCTTCGGCAATTTGAAAACCGATTTGACGGAAATACTGTTCAATGCGTTGCAAGGTGCGAGTCACCGGATGCAGACCGCCAACTTCAGCATTACGACCGGGTAAAGTTACATCAACCGTTTCGGCAGCCAAAGCGGCATTCATGGCCTGCTCAGCAAGCAACTTGGACCTGGCTTCAGTCAGACCTGCTACTTCCTGTTTGGCCAGATTCACTTCCTTACCAATTAACGGTCGTTCTTCCGCGCTGAGATTACTCAACTCTTTGACATACCCCGTGATAAGGCCTTTTTTGCCCAGATATTCAACCCGGACATTATCCAGCGTCTTGGCATGGGTCGCGTTTTGAATCGCGGACTTCGCTGCCTCAACAATATCTTTTAATGCCAGTAACTGCGATGACAGTTCAGCCATATTTCCTCCACCTGAGGATCAATCAGAAATAAAAAAGGGCCGTCATCAACGGCCCTTTCCTGTGTAACTAATAATAAGATCCGCGCTAAAGCGAACCGACTGATTAGTTAGCCAAAGCCGCCTTTGCTTTTGCAGCAATAGCAGCAAATGCAGCAGAATCGTGATAAGCAATATCTGCCAATACTTTACGATCGATTTCAATAGATGATTTTTTCAGACCATCGATCAAACGACTGTACGAAATTCCACATTCACGGGCAGCAGCATTAATACGCGCAATCCACAATGTACGGAATACACGTTTTTTCTGACGACGATCACGGTATGCATATTGACCGGCTTTGGTAACTGCCTGGACAGCTACACGATAGACATTCTTGCGACGACCATAATAGCCTTTGGCCTGCGCGATAACTTTTTTATGACGGGCTCTGGCTGTTACGCCACGTTTTACTCTAGCCATTGGAATAC
Organism: Methylophaga sp. UBA4204; assembly: GCF_002379485.1. Taxonomy (NCBI): domain Bacteria; kingdom Pseudomonadati; phylum Pseudomonadota; class Gammaproteobacteria; order Thiotrichales; family Piscirickettsiaceae; genus Methylophaga; species Methylophaga sp. UBA4204. Next base: position 4,545 of record NZ_DFTU01000021.1, read on the forward strand.
TCCTTAATTATAGAAGAGGCAATAATTTGCGGACTGACAAATGATCTGCTTTACAGATTGTCAGCGTGGAACGCAGTTGGCGTTTCCGCTTAGTGCTTTTCTTGGTCAGGATATGGCTAGTAAACGCTTGAGCGCGTTTGAACTTTCCGCTACCGGTGCGTTTGAAACGCTTCGCTGCACCGCTATGATTTTTCAATTTTGGCATTTGGAACTCCGCATTGTTAATTTAATTAATAGTTATTTTTTATTACTTGGCGCCAAAACCATAATCATTTGCCGACCTTCTTTCTTCGGATGTTGCTCAATAACCGACAGGTCTTTCAAATCATCGGCTACTCTTTCGAGCAATTTCAGACCTAATTCCTGATGGGCCATTTCACGTCCACGAAAGCGGAGGCTGACTTTGGTTTTATTACCTTCTTCGAGGAAACGTGTCAGGTTGCGTAGTTTTACCTGATAGTCACCCTCTTCCGTCCCTGGTCGGAATTTTATTTCCTTTACCTGTATCTGTTTTTGCTTTTTCTTAGCAATGGCCTTTTGTTTATTAGCCTCAAACACATACTTGCCGTAATCCATAATACGGCAGACAGGTGGTTCTGCCTGTGGGGCAATCTCCACCAAATCCAACTCGGCTTCTTCAGCTAATTCCAAGGCTTTCGCCAATGAAATAATACCTAATTGTTCACCGTTTGCATCGGTTACACGAATTTCTCTGGCTGTGATTTCAGAATTCAGCCTTTTTTGATCTGTAGCGATGTTTTTAATCCTCTAAAATAATTCGACCGCGGCGAGCGACGTCTTCTTGAAGCAAGGAAACGAAGCTCTCTAGCGACATAGCGCCTAAATCTTCGCCTTTGCGAGTACGTACTGCCACGGCATTTTCTTGTGCTTCGCGATCCCCAACAACGATTAGGTAAGGTACGCGACGCAATGTGTGCTCGCGTATTTTAAAGCCAATCTTCTCATTTCTCAAGTCCGTATCAGCTCTAAATCCCTGATTTTTCAATTGTTGGGCAATTTGTTGAACATAATCTGACTGTTTATCGGTAATTCCCATGACCATAACCTGACGAGGTGCAAGCCATGCCGGAAACGCGCCAGCATATTCTTCAATGAGTATACCGATAAATCGCTCGAGTGATCCAAGAATCGCACGATGCAGCATTACCGGTACCTGTTTGGAACCATCATCTGCCACATAAGTTGCATCTAATCGGCCAGGCATTGAGAAATCCACCTGAATGGTGCCGCATTGCCAGACCCGCCCCAGACAATCTTTTAAGGAGAATTCGATCTTCGGTCCGTAAAACGCACCCTCGCCCGGCTGCAGTTCCCAGTCCAGATCTTTGGCATTTAATGCCTGTTCAAGTGCATGTTCCGCTTTATCCCAAACGGCATCACTACCGACACGATTTTCCGGACGAGTCGATAACTTAATAATAATGTCGTTAAAACCAAAATCGGCATAAACGTTAAACAACAGATCTATAAAGGTAGAAACCTCAGTCTGAATTTGATCTTCAGTACAGAAGATATGCGCATCATCCTGAGTGAATCCACGCAGACGCATCAAACCATGCAAGGTACCGGAGGGTTCATTACGATGGCATGAACCAAATTCCGCCATACGCAAAGGTAAATCACGGTAGCTTTTCAGCCCCTGATTAAATATCTGAATATGACAAGGACAATTCATTGGTTTAACCGCGTAATCACGATTTTCAGAATGAGTACTGAAAATCATGTCACCGAATTTGTCCCAATGTCCTGATTTTTCCCACAGACTGCGGTCCACAACCTGCGGGGTGCGCACTTCCTGATAGTCATTTTGAGCCAGTACATCGCGAATATATTTTTCCACTTCGCGATAAATCCGCCAGCCATTGTCATGCCAGAAGATCATGCCAGCCGCTTCATCCTGCAGATGGAAAAGATCCAGACTTTTCGCCAACTTACGATGATCACGCTTTTCGGCTTCTTCCAGACGATGCAGATAGGCTTTCAGGTCTTTTTTATCTGACCAGGCTGTACCATAAACCCGTTGCAGCATTTCGTTTTCAGATTTACCACGCCAGTAAGCACCGGCCAGTTTCATCAGTTTGAATGCTTTGAGTTTTCCGGTATTTGGTACGTGCGGACCACGGCATAAATCCATGAATTCACCCTGTCGATACACTGACAGGATTTCATCCTTAGGAATATCTTCGATGATTTGAGCTTTATATTCTTCACCCATTTCACGAAAGATCTGAACTGCTGCATCACGGGTGACTTCTTCACGGACCACTTGCAGATCTTGCTTGACCAGCTCTTCCATACGTTTTTCGATTTTCTGCAAATCTTCCGGTGTAAAACCTTTTGGATAGGAAAAATCGTAGTAAAAGCCATCTTCGATAACCGGGCCAATAGTGACCTGTGCATCGGGATAAAGTTGTTTTACGGCTTGAGCTAACAGATGTGAGGTCGAATGTCGGATGATATCGAGCCCTTCTTCATCACGTTCGGTGATGATGGCAAGCTCAGCATCATCCTCTATAACGTAATTGGTATCGACCAGTTTGCCATTCACTTTACCGGCCAGAGCAGCCCGGGCTAAACCGGCACCAATATCGGCAGCAACATCATGAATTGAAACGGGGTGATCGAACTGGCGTTGACTGCCATCAGGAAGGGTAATTGAAATCATACTATATCCTTGGTTGTGGCCAATACGAGAGGCCTTAAAAACCAAAAAGCACCTGCAAGAGGTGCTTGATGTATATATCTGGTAGGCACGATTGGATTCGAACCAACGACCCCCACCATGTCAAGGTGGTGCTCTAACCA
>NZ_DFTU01000021.1:7455-8099 GCF_002379485.1 Methylophaga sp. UBA4204
CCAACTGAGCTACGTGCCTGCTGTGAAGCGCGAAATTATACGCAGTCAGGCATATTTTGCAAGCGCTTTATACCGCCAATAGAACTAAGTATTTCCAAGCGTATGTATAGGTCTCTATTACAAAGCAACCGGCCCTAGCGCCATCTTTCTGACTTTATCAAGTTCATCTCTTAATTTAGCCGCTTCTTCAAACTCCAGGTTCTGTGCATGTTTATACATTGCATTTTCAATCTGTTGAATACGTTTGGCCAATTGTTGTGGAGACAGTGAGGCATATTTGGCATGTTCTTCTGCCACTTCGGCAAAGCGCAGTTTTTCCTCTTTTTTGCTTTTCGAATCATCCATGCCACCACGAATCGATTTGATAATACCCATTGGGGTAATGCCATGCTCCAGATTGTGGGCAATCTGTTTTTCACGACGCCGATCGGTTTCATCAATTGCCCGTTGCATTGAGCCGGTAATCTTGTCGGCATATAAAATCGCTTTACCATTAAGGTTTCGCGCTGCACGCCCAATTGTCTGAATCAGCGAACGGTCACTGCGCAGGAACCCTTCTTTATCAGCATCCAGAATCGCTACCAGCGAGACTTCAGGTAAATCCAGTCCTTCCCTGAGTAAGTTGATACCCACCAGCACATCAA
>NZ_DFTU01000021.1:8183-11845 GCF_002379485.1 Methylophaga sp. UBA4204
TTGATACCCACCAGCACATCAAACTCACCCAGCCGTAGATCACGCAGAATCTCCATCCGTTCGACCGTATCGATATCCGAATGCAGATATCGCACTTTGACGTTGTGTTCGCGAAGATAATCAGTGAGATCTTCAGACATACGTTTGGTCAAGGTGGTGACCAAAACCCGCTCATTGACGGCTGTGCGTTTATTAATCTCGGAAAGCAAATCATCGACCTGCGTACCGACCGGACGAATTTCCACTTCGGGATCGATTAACCCGGTTGGACGCACTACCTGTTCGACGATATTGCCGGCATGTTCTGCTTCATATTTCCCGGGCGTAGCCGAAACAAAAATGGTTTGCGGTGCCTGCTTTTCCCATTCATCAAACATCATTGGTCGGTTATCCAGTGCAGACGGTAATCGGAAACCATAATTCACCAGCGTTTCCTTACGTGACCGATCCCCCTTATACATCGCGCCAATCTGCGGAATCATCACATGGCTTTCATCAATGACCAAAATGGCATCATCAGGCAGGTAATCAAATAAAGTGGGCGGTGCCTCTCCTGCTTGTCGAGTCGATAAATGTCGAGAATAGTTTTCAATACCGTTGCAGTAGCCAAGCTCTAATAACATTTCGATATCAAAACGGGTGCGCTGCTCTAAGCGCTGAGCTTCGACTAATTTATTCTGTTCATTTAGCTCAGCCAATCTTTCACGTAATTCATCTTTGATCGAATCCACAGCACCCAGAATGGTCTCGCGGGGGGTGGCATAGTGCGTTTTCGGATAAATGGTAATGCGGTTCATCCGTTGCAATATTTCACCCGTTAACGGATCGAAATAACTGATCTGCTCTACTTCATCATCAAACAACTCTACACGTACCGCATCACGTTCCGATTCAGCCGGGAATATATCAATAACCTCGCCTCGAACCCGATAGGTACCACGCGATAATTCAATATCATTTCGCGAATACTGCAACTCGGCAAGACGCCGTAAAATTTCGCGTTGATTAATGATATCGCCCTGAACCAGATGCATGACCATCGCCAGATAGGCATCTTTATCACCCAAACCATAAATACAGGACACACTGGAGACGATAATCGCATCGCGCCGTTCCAGCATGGCTTTGGTTGCTGATAAACGCATTTGTTCGATTTGTTCGTTCACCGACGCATCTTTGTCTATAAAGGTATCGGATGACGGCACATAGGCTTCCGGCTGATAATAATCGTAATAGGAAACGAAATATTCCACCGCATTATTGGGAAAGAACTCTTTCATCTCACTATAAAGTTGTGCAGCCAGCGTTTTATTGGGTGCCAGAACCATTACCGGACGCTGCACAGCTTGCGCAACATTGGCAATCGTAAAGGTTTTTCCCGAGCCGGTGACCCCCAACAGGGTCTGCCACATTTCACCGTTGTTTAATCCCTCAACCAGCGAGGCAATCGCAGTTGGTTGATCCCCCGCCGGTTCAAACTCGCAGACTAATTCAAATTGTTTTTTCATACTCTTTAGCAATGTCCGTGTTTATCGTATATTACGGTTTTCTAATCACTATCGTTTCTCGAAGGACAGATTTTGACTATCAAACTCTCACAGCGCGTTCAAAGCATCAAACCCTCACCTACTTTAGCCATTACCGCACGCGCCGCGGCCTTGAGAGCCGAAGGTAAAGATATTATCGGTCTTGGTGCCGGCGAACCGGATTTCGATACGCCGGATCATATTAAACAAGCAGCCGTTAAAGCGCTTGATAAGGGCCAAACCAAATATACCGCGGTTGATGGTACCGCTGAATTGAAAAACGCCATCATCAAAAAGTTTTCCCGTGATAACGGTTTAACTTACGAAGCCAATCAAATTCTGGTTTCATGTGGCGGTAAACAAAGCTTCTTTAATCTGGCACAGGCTTTATTAGAGTCTGGCGATGAAGTAATTATCCCGGCCCCTTACTGGGTATCTTATCCTGATATGGTTTTACTCGCTGATGCCAAACCGGTGATCATCATTGGCGACCGTGATCAACGTTATAAAATCACTCCACAACAACTTGAAGAAGCCATCACTGACAAAACCCGGTTATTTGTCATCAACAGCCCTTCCAACCCAACCGGCATGACTTACACCAAAGCTGAACTTGAAGCATTGGGCGAAGTGTTGCGTAAGTATCCTGACATTCTCATCGCCACTGATGACATGTACGAACTTATATATTGGGCCGATGAACCGTTTTACAATATCGTAATGGCTTGCCCTGATTTATATGACCGCACAATCGTTATGAATGGTGTCTCCAAAGCCTATTCAATGACTGGCTGGCGTATTGGTTATGCCGGTGGCCCTGCTCAATTAATCGGCGCGATGAAAAAAATTCAATCGCAGAGCACATCAAACCCCACCTCTATTTCACAAGCGGCCTCAGTCGAAGCCTTAAATGGTGATCAGGGCTGTGTACAAACTATGCTGGTTGAATTCAAAAAACGTCACGATTTTGTGGTCGAAAAACTGAATCAGATGCAAGGCATTACCGCTCTCGAAACAGATGGTACTTTTTATGTGTTTCCAGATATCAGTGGTGTATTGGCTAACAAACCAGATTTAACAGATGATATGGACTTTGCAGAAGCCTTATTGGTTGAAAAAGGTGTTGCAGTGGTTCCTGGAACCGCATTTGGTCTGAAAAACCATATTCGTTTATCAATTGCCACCAGCGAAAGTAATTTACAAAATGCTTTACAACGCATTGCTGAATTTATTGAGCAATAAATTACTCTGATAATTGCATTTGAGCCTAGGGATTAGGCTCTTTTGGCTTTTCCTGATCATCTCTGTCTGTTGGATGATTAACTGGGTTAAGTTCTGTTTCAATCCAGTTAATCACCTCTTTCTGTTGTTTACGGTTCACCATCTGCTCAGTGGAGATCTGTTTTGGAAAAATGCATGAACCTCCATCATGTTTTAGTTTAAAGCCACGCCGGGCTCCCACTGGATGTTTACTGGGCGCATGTATAGCAGCAGCTCTTAATTCAAGCGTTTCAACCTGTTCAAGCACAATTGCTTCTCCTTTTGCTGCTTCAGCATTCTCAATAATATCTCTGAAGGTTCCAAGTACCAGATAGCCCCCATTTAACAATGGTCCCTGACGCAGAGTCTGCTGAACATTTTGCTCCATCACATTCACCCGTTTGAACTGGGTAACACCAAGCTCATATATTTCTCCGGATTGCATCGTTACAACTGCCTGGACACATTGAATATGAATCGCTCTCTCACCCATATTGACCAATAGGCACAATGCATCAGGATTTTCATTCTGGGCATGGTGAAAAATCAGATAAGGTCGATTACTGCGGCGATATTGAACAAATAATAGTTGTAAATAAATCACCCAGATAAGTGCCATAACGGCAGAGCTAATAGGAGCAATATATTCCACTTAATCCTCCTTCTGTCTAAAAAGTGTTTTAAGCCAGTCAACACGATACAGTTGAAAAAATATTACAATCAATAACATATATAAAGTCATGCCCAGACAGTTAAAAAAATTAGTAGTAATCCTTGACCCTCCGGGCTCAAATCACTATCATAGCCATCTTTCTGTTCCCCGATAGCTCAGTTGGTAGAGCAAATGACTGTTAATCATTGGGTCGCTGGTTCGAG
>NZ_DFTU01000021.1:11941-20189 GCF_002379485.1 Methylophaga sp. UBA4204
GTCGCTGGTTCGAGTCCAGCTCGGGGAGCCAATGATTATTAAAAAACCTCAGCAAGTGCTACTTCTGAGGTTTTTTTATGTCTGAAATTTGTTAATCACTTCTTTAATACTCCATCAATTTGTAAATCGATCTCTTCTCCATCAGATAGACCGTGCTCAAACTTATATATATGTTCTTTACAGAATTTCTTCTGCTTAACATCTACCGCGCCAACTTGACTGTGGTTCCAGAGCGTTAAAAAAGATTCGGACACACGGGCAATTATTCCTGTTACCTCGTTGCTAACATCCTCACTCCGTTCAAAAGCTAATTTCACATGACGGTTAATTATCGGTTTTTGAAGCGGCTAACATAGAGGAAACAATATGAATAAAACTAAATTATCTATCGCAATGATGTCATTGGCGCTTCCCGGTCTCACTGTTGCAGATGAGTTACTCGGCATGCAGGAAAATCCAGAGACATGGGTTATGTCAGCAGGAAACTATGCCAATACACGTTACAGCCAATTAGATGAAATCAATCTGGAGAACGTTAAAGATCTGGAAATGGCCTGGTCTTTTTCTACCGGCGTATTACGCGGGCACGAGGGTAACTCGTTGATCATTGATGATGTGATGTATGTCCATACACCTTATCCAAATATCGTCTATGCACTGGATTTGAACAACGATGGGGCCATCAAATGGAAATACGAACCCAAACAAAACTACTCTGAAACGGTTCCAGTAATGTGCTGTGACGTGGTCTATCGTGGTTTGTCTTATGGGGACGGTAAAATTTTCCTTAACCAGGCGGATACCACGTTGGTGGCGTTAGATATTGATACCGGTGAAGTGCTCTGGTCAGATAAACGTGATACCCCAACTACCGGCGCAACCAATACCGGTAATGCCAATGTCTTTAAAGACAAAATCATTGTCGGTATTTCCGGTGGTGAATTTGGTGTTCGTGGCTATGTTCAAGCCTATGATATGAATGGCAAAACACTCTACAAAGCATATAGCACCGGACCTGATGACGAAATGATGGTCGATCCAGAAAATACCACCGCTATGTTACAACCAATCGGCAAAGATTCCTCATTGAATTCCTGGCAAGGTGAGCAGTGGAAAATTGGTGGCGGCACTACCTGGGGCTGGTTCTCCTATGATCCTGAAATGAATCTTTATTACTACGGAACCGGTAATCCATCTACCTGGAATCCGCTACAACGACCAGGTGACAACAAATGGACCATGTCCCTGTTTGCTCGTGATCTGGATAGCGGTGTAGCCAAATGGATCTATCAGATGACACCCCATGATGAATGGGATTATGACGGCGTTAACGAAAATATTCTGGTGGACCAGAAAGTAAAAGGCAAAATGCGTAAGATGCTGGTGCATTTTGACCGTAATGGCTTTGGTTACACCATGGATCGTGCAACCGGTGAATTATTGATAGCTGAAAAATTCGACCCAAGTGTTAACTGGGCCAACAGCATCAATATGAAAACGGGACTTCCGGATCGTGTGGCCACTTACTCACCTGAAGCCAATGGTGAAGATACTCAGACAACCGGTATCTGTCCTGCGGCCCATGGAGCCAAAGATCAGCAACCTGCGGCTTATTCTCCAAGAACGGGTTTGTTCTATGTACCAACCAACCATATCTGTATGGATTTGGAACCGTTTGAAGTTGAATATTTAGCCGGTCAGCCATACGTCGGTGCTGAAGTAAATATGTTTGCGGCCACCAAAGACAATATGGGTAACTTTATTGCCTGGGATGCTCGTGAAGGCAAAATCGTCTGGACAAATCCTGAACGGTTCTCAGTTTGGTCCGGAGCCATGGTTACCGCTGGCGATGTTGTTTTTTATGGCACGCTGGAGGGGTATCTGAAAGCCCTGGATGCCAAAACCGGACGTGAACTTTGGCGCTTTAAAACTCCATCGGGCATTATTGGCAACGTCAATTCATACAAACACGATGGTAAACAATACATCTCAATTTTGTCAGGCATTGGTGGTTGGGCCGGTATTGGTATGACCAATAATCTGGAAAATGATACCGATGGTCTTGGCGCTGTAGGTGCCTACAAATCCCTATCGAGCTGGACCACACTGGGTGGTGTATTAAGCGTGTTTAGCTTGTAAGTTAATGTAAAAGCAGCTTCATAAATTGGCCCGGCATTCTTAGTAGTGCTGGGCTTTTTTTATTGGATTCTGTGGAAACAAATTCAACAAAGGAAGATTTTCACTGACCTAAGAGTTTGCAGCAAAATGGCTAATTGAAATTCCCAGCCGACATCCTTATGTCAATTAATGTTTAATCTGTAACCTACACCACGAAGCGTTTCGATAAAGGATTCGGATTGATGAATGTCGAATTTTTTGCGTAAACGATTGATATAAACATCAACCACATTCGTCAATGGATCACTGTTGAGTTGCCAGACAGCATTTAGTATACGTTCACGACTTAACACACGACCTTTGGATTTTGCTAAAAACAACAATAAGTCAAATTCCATTGTGGTCATTTTTATCAGCTCATTCCCCTTATAAACTGTCCTGTGGGTCAGAGAAATAGAAATATCATTCAGTTTAATAATATTTTCATCGACATCAGGTCCATTTATTCCCCGACGGGAAAGCACTTCGATACGGGCAAGTAATTCTTCAAAATCAAAAGGTTTTGTTAAATAATCATCGGCTCCTGCACGCAAGCCGTGAACCTTTTCTTCAATATCATCCAACGCTGTAAGAAATAACACCGGCGTAGAAATACCTGCATTACGAATATGCTTTAAAAAACTGATGCCGTCTGTATCCGGTAACATTCTGTCAAGAATAATGACATCGAAGCTATGTGAATTGACCAGCATAAGCCCTGATTGACCATTATGAGCCTGTTCACAAAAATAGCCTTCAACCCTCAAACCTTTGCAGATAAAATCGGCCACACGCTTTTCATCTTCAACAATCAATATTTGCATTGTTACTCCACAGCAAGCTTAATATGAATTGCCAGTCCGTCTTCCGTATTGACCGCCCAGATAGATGCCTGATGGGCATCACATATTGATTTGGCAATGGACAAGCCCAGTCCTGATCCCGTTGGTTTTTCATGCTGCATTCGTTGACTTCGATAAAATCGGTCAAAAATTAATGGCAACTCGTCATCTGCCACCCCAGCACCTTGATCCTGAACAGTAATGATTACATTACCAGCATCCAGTTTTGACGAAACGGTAACGTTGGTATCGGATGGACTATATTTAATTGCATTATCAAACAAGATTCTCAGCAATTGTTGAAATCGATCTTTATCAACCCTGACAATAGCCTCATCAAAAGGAAGGCCACATTTCAGATTGATTTTGTGCTGATTTGCCGTACGTTGAAATTCATTTACGCAATTTTTCAGCAGCTTATTAATCGAATATACATCTATCTTTAACTGAAGATTATTGGCTTCTGTTCGAGCAATAAACAACAAATCATCCACTAGACGACTCAATAAAAGAGACTGTTCATGAACGCTTTCCAAAATACTTCGTGCCTCGGTCTCATCAAGTTGTCTGCTCTGTCGAAGCGCGACCTGGGTTTCACCACGAATGATGGTGAGTGGTGTGCGCAGTTCATGACTGACATCTGCCAGAAAGCTTCTTCTGGCAGCATCATTTTTTTTCAAGGTTTCATTGAGGACCTGCAATTCACTGGTGCGTTTATTAACCTCAAACTCCAGCTGACTATTGAGTTTATCCCGCAAAGATTTCTCTTCAGAAAGTTTCTGGGCCATATCGTTAAAGGCGGCTGAAATCGCATCAAACTCTCGGTCAAATCCTCGTGGCACACGATAATTCAGGTTTCCGTCAGCAAAAGATTCGGCTGCTTTTTTTAGAAAATCTACTGGAATCGAAATATTACGAATCATGGCATAACTACCCAACAGTGCTGCAAATACCGCAAAAATAGTGAGTGCTGCAGCAGCCCAGGCAATATTGGTGTGAATATTTTCGATATCAGAATTTAGTGAATTGACGATAGTACTTTGTCGTTGCAAAGCTGAATTAATGGCTTCCCGAAACCGATTATCAATCTGCTCCTCCAGCAGGAAACGAATTTTTTCAGTATTAAGCTGACTTACCGGCTCAGCAAGCACCGCGTCAAACGCATCAAGAATATCGTTGAGTAACTTTTCCAGCTCCTTGGTATCTTCTATCGTTCCCTTGGTGGCGATTTCGCCCAGAGCCAGTCGTTGTTGTTGTTCAAGTTGCGTTATTGTGGAAATGGCATTGGCAATCAACTCTCGCTTGTTACGAACTAACGCCTGATTGGCATTTTTGCCAAATAATAATTCATCGGTAATCTGTTTGAATAAACGATAACTGTTATTGGATAATTTCCAATGCTCTGTGAGCAATGCATTTGCCATGTTCACTTGAACGATGTTCTGGGCAGTCAGTCTTGTTGACCAGATAGCCAGCGCTCCTGCCAGGAAAACCATGGCAAGAGCGACAACAGCAAAAGCAATAATTTTTTTCCGGTACATCAAATGCAACCCAGTGAAGAATAAAATCGTTCGCAAAACCTAATATATCAACATTCAGGCAGTTTACTTAAACCATCTCCACTATCTCAGATTAATCTAATGGGTTTTTCACATTAAAAACGTCTGCCGATACCGATACCGAAGATCACTGGATCAATATCAGTACTGACAGACACCGAGCCCGCCGCCGTATTCCGATAAGTCGCTGTGGTATCAATATCGATGTATTTCAGGTCAAGGTTCACAAACCAGTCATCGTCCAGTGCATAGTCAACACCCGCCTGAAAAGCCAGTCCCCACGATGATTTAAGTTTGACCGAGTCACCGGGATTACTGAGGCCAGAGCTGTTGGGAACCTTTTCATCAAAGAAATATATGTAGTTCACTCCCATTCCGATATACGGCTTCAGTTTGGCATTTGGGCGGAAATGATATTGCAAAGTTAGGGTTGGTGGCAGAACTTTGGTTTCAGCGACCGGCCCCAGAAAATCCCAGCTTTGGCTACCATCCACGGTGTGCTCGGAATACCCTAAAATCAATTCTATGCCCCAGTTGGGTGTCATCATGTAGGTGATATCCAGTTCCGGTACAGTATCGCTATCAACACTGACACCTTCCGTTCCTTGATCAACTCCATTAACTGATACCGTTCCACTTGAATCATTTGGATTAACGTTAATCACCCTTCCACGAACCAACCAGTCACCAGCCTCATAAGCCTGAACATAACTCACAGGACCAATAAACCCGGCCAGCAGCATAAACAAAGGTGCACTCGAATATTTCTTCATATTAAGCAGACTCTTTAATAAAGGAGAAAAAGCCTGCACAAGATCTTGTGCAGGCTGAATTAATTACTTACTAAAAGGTAAGGAAGAGTGATGTAATTCGATTTTGACACTGCCATCGTCATCCAATCGATAACCAAATGTGTATTCAACTTTGGTTTCGTTACCAGCCGTATCGGTAAAGTAGTAAAGCCCCATTGCAAGGGCATTTTCGTCACGAATCAGCAGGTCTTCATTCTCAAATCGAACTGCAGTCCAAGGCTGCAGAGCAAAGCCTTTATCTTCCTCAAGCATGCCGCCTACAAAATACGAAAGTGCTTCTTCATAACTGTTTCGGAACGGGTCATCCACTGCTTTAGTTGGTTTGAATAGCACTTTGTCGTCGAATGCATACAAGTTGTCCAGTAACTCACTGGCGACTGCGCCTGCATCTTCACCATTGATTTTGGCCTGGCCGATTTCCACAATACCTTCTGCCCAGGCGTTTTGTGCTGCCTGAATAGCTTCTGCATCGATTTTATCGATTTGAGCAAATGCCGAGGTGGTAAAAATCAGACTGAATGCGCTTGCAAGATATGTCGTTTTCATTGTTGGTCTCTCCTGTTGTTAACCTGAGAGCCATGATATTTGCAAGAGATGAAAATCAAACCGACAAGGAATTAAGCTTGGATGAATAACAGATTAACAAGTTGTTAATCTTTTATTGTCTGTTTTCAGAAGAAAGCATTGGGATATCAACCGTAATACTAGTTCGATGACCTGATAAACAAGGCTAACATGAGATTTCACCTGTTAATGCCGTCGGTCCAGGAATACCCTTAAGGCCAAACTTACGCGTCATTTAGAGAGATACATTCAACATCTTCGCCACTGTCATAAATCTTTAACAAACCACCAATAGACTTAGCAACCAGTAAATTGAGTGTTTTACTTTTTTCATTTGTCAGGAGTTTTTATGAAACTATTTGCGAAGAGCGCAAAGTCAGTTTTTGTCATTGGCGCGCTTATTGGTGCCATGAGTTCATCCGCTGCATACGCTGATCTTAAATTGATTGGTTCTGGTGCAAGTTTCCCAGCACCACTTTATAACAAGTGGTTTAAAGACTACAGCAAGCAAACTGATGGCGTTCGTATTGATTACCAATCTAAAGGTAGTGGCGCAGGTATTCAGGATTTCATTAACGAAACGGTAGACTTTGCAGGCAGTGATGCTGCAATGAAAGACAGTGAAATAGAACAAGTCAAAAAAGGCGTTATTCTGCTTCCAGTCACGGCGGGCGAAGTCGTCATTTCTTACAACCTTGATGGTGTTCAAGAATTGAAATTGCCACGTGATGTTTATCCGGAAATCTTCCTGGGCAACATTACGAACTGGAACGACCCAAAAATTCAGGCGGCTAATCCTGGTGTAAAACTTCCTGACCAAAACATTACTGTTGTTGTTCGTTCTGATTCAAGTGGTACCAGCTATGTATTCACTAATCACTTAGCAGCGATCAGCGATAACTTCAAAGAACAGGTTGGTGGTGCAAAAGCACCAAACTGGCCAAGTGCTGGCACAATTGTCAAAGCACCTAAAAATGATGGTGTAACAGCGACTATCAAACAAACACCTGGCGCAATCGGCTATGTTGAATATGGTTTTGCCAAACTGACCAAAATGCCGACGGCCATGCTGGAAAATCAAAAAGGTAACTTTATTGAAGCTGGTGGCGAAACAGGTGCTTCAGCCTTAGCGACGACTGATTTCCCGGAGGGTAATCTGCCAAATAGTGATGTACCGGACCTGCGTGCATGGGCAACTGACCCATCGGGTGATGATGCCTATCCTATCGCAACGTTCACATGGTTATTGGTTTACAAAAACCAAGGTGAAGAGAAAGCCAAAGCCTTAAAAGACCTTATTGAATACATGATTACAACAGGTCAGGAATCATCTGAAGCAATGGGCTATATCCCGCTGCCAGAAAATGTTGTTGAGAAAGTTCGCAACGCGGCCAGCATGATTCAGTAATCACTCTTGGTGATCGGATAAAACAATGCTGCAAGTGTTTTAAACACTTGCAGCATTTATCTGTTCAAGAGCCTGAAAACGATGTTAGCGATATTTACTATAAATATTCACGATTGATAGGAACACAAATGGTTCACGATCCTTTTAAAGATTCCGCAAGTGGCAAAACATTGTCCGCGCCACCTTCTCCCAGTGATTATATGAAAGATTCTGTCTTCCGATCTTTTGCTTATTTATGTGCTTTATCAATCATACTTTTATTGGCTTATATCGTCTTTGAACTCGGTTCTCAGGCTTTACCTGCAATTAAGGAGCATGGTTTAGGTTTTATTACTGGCACAACCTGGGATACCAACCAGAATGAATTTGGCGTGTTACCTGAAATTTGGGGCACGTTATACAGCTCACTGCTCGCGCTGCTGATTGGTGGTGGATTAGGAGTCGCTATTGCCATCTTCCTGACCCAGGGATTCATGCATGCCAAAATCGAAGTGATGTTCAGAACCATCATTGAGCTGTTAGCGGCTATTCCTTCGGTGGTTTATGGTTTGTGGGGTATTTATGTACTTATCCCGCTAATCAGGCCGGCCGCCCATTGGCTACATGAAACGTTTGGCTGGTTTCCTTTATTTAGTACTGATTTAAGTGGTCCAGGCCTGGCTCCCGCCGCATTAGTACTCGCTATTATGATTCTTCCGACTGTCGCAGCCATTTCAGCCGATGCCTTCCGTCGTATTCCTTATAAAGTAAAAGAAGCAGCCTATGGTATGGGGGCGACAAAATGGGAAGTGATTCTTAAAGTCATGTTACCAACAGCCTCCTCCGGGATTCTGGCCGGTTTGGTATTGGGATTTGGTCGCGCGTTGGGTGAAACTATGGCACTGGCCATGTTAATTGGTAACGTGA
>NZ_DFTU01000021.1:20245-24050 GCF_002379485.1 Methylophaga sp. UBA4204
CTTGGTAACGTGAATGACATCAGTGTTTCGCTGTTTGCCCCTGCCAACACACTGGCATCCTTGCTGGCTTCAACCTTCCCAGAAGCAGGTGAGATTGAAATTCAGGCTCTGATGTATGCGTCTCTGGTTTTGCTGCTTATCACCTTTGTGGTCAATGTTGCCGGCCTGGCCGTACAGCAATACACCATGCGTAAATTTGAGGGTAAAAAATGAGTCAGATTAACGAACAGATTCTTCCACCAAGAATCAATTTACCCAGTCTTGAAAAAAATGTGCTCGAACTGAGAGCCCTGAAAGATTTTTTCCTGACAGGACTGGTTTGGGGGCTAGCCATATTAGCCAGTATTCCGCTGGTATCGGTTATTTACATGCTCATCATGGAAGGTGGTGCAAGGCTTGATTTCGAGGCTATCACAGCCTTGCCACCAGCCGGATTCGAAACCGGCGGTGGTTTTGGTAATGCCATCGTGGGAACGTTAACCATGGTAGGTATTGCCTCCGCACTGAGTATTCCTATTGGAACCATGGCTGCTCTGTATCTGGCCATTCTTAATCCCAACAGTAAAACCGCGACCGTTTCCAGATTTTTAGCCAAGGTGCTGACCGGCTTTCCTTCTATTTTGGCCGGTGTGTTTGTCTATGCTGTCATCGTTATCACCACCGGCACCTACTCGGCCTGGGCCGGTGGTGTGGCATTGGCTGTATTAATGCTGCCAACGGTCACTCTGGCTGCTGAGGAAGCCATGAAGCAGGTTCCACAAAGAATGAAAGATGCTGCGTTTGGCATGGGATGTACCCGTACTCAGGTCATATTTAAAGTGGTATTACCGACCGCCCTACCCGGGATTATGACCGGGGTCATTCTGGCTGTTGCCGGTGCGGCGGGTGAATCTGCTCCATTACTGTTCACAGCCTTGTTCAGCAATTACTACATGTCAGAGCTGGCAGAACCAACAGCCTCGCTCTCCATTCTGATTTACAACTTCTCTGGTATGCCGTTTGAGAATCAGATTGAACTGGCATGGACCGCATCGCTGGCGCTGGTCTTACTCGTACTGTTTTTCAATATCGTTGCCCGTGTCGTTGGCAGAACGAAATTTAAAGAATAACCAAGGAAATAACTATGAATATGCAAGCCGAAACAGGTGAATTTATTGCCAAGAAATATGAGCCTAAAGGCCCAGTCGTTTTAGACTGCTACGTCAAAAATATTTACTACGGTGATTTCAGGGCTGTTAGAGATACCACTATCCCGGTTGAAAAAAATAAAGTGACTGGCTTTATTGGTCCCTCTGGTTGCGGCAAAAGTACCGTACTCAGAAGTATGAATAGAATGAATGATTTGATTGACTCGTTCAGATTTGAGGGACACATCCAATATCATGATCATGATATCTACAGCAAAAAAGTGGATGCCGTGATCGTAAGACGTTATATCGGTATGGTTTTCCAGCTTCCTAACCCCTTCTCAATGAGCATTTATGACAATGTAGCGTTTGGTTTACGACTCAATGGTTATAAAGGCGATGAAGAAGAGATGGTGGTCAAAGCGCTGAAAAGAGCGGCTATCTGGAATGATGTTAAAGATAAACTTAAAAACAGTGGTCTCTCACTATCAGGTGGTCAGCAGCAGCGTTTGTGTATTGCACGAGCGATTGCAACAGAGCCCGATGTGCTGTTAATGGATGAGCCCTGCTCTGCCCTGGATCCCATTGCCACACGACAGATTGAAGAGCTGATGGTTGAGTTAAAACAGCATTACAGCGTAGCGCTGGTCACCCACAATATGCAGCAGGCAATGCGTGTTGCTGATGTCACCGCATTTCTGGGAGTGGATATTTCTAATGGTGGCCGCACCGGCTATCTGGTGGAAATGGATGACACAAAGAAAATTTTTGAAGACCCACAGCAATTGCTCACCAAACAATATGTCCGGGGTGAGTTTAGTTAATCCTGGTCTTTTGTCATTTTCACGAATAATTACGGAACAACATGATGAACTATCGGGCTTGATTTGATGGACAATATTGCAAGACTTGATATTGCTGCCATCAGATCGTGCCTGATAGATACGCAACTCAACTTTAAAAAGATTAATGCCTCGCTCAAGGTGAAACGCACACCACCAAGCGATACGGTGATCGAAAACCTGATAGCGGGTTATGCAAAAATAGACGAGTACCTGATCAATGGTATCGATTTATTTGCCTATGGTAATTCGGGGTTACTTCTCGAACTGAACTATATTGTTCTGTATCAACACTCCACCACATCATCTATAGAGAAACACTCCCAGTTTGAAGCCACTCAAGCCCACTTTTATGATGTAAGAGATGGTGGGATTGGTCAGTTAATGGATTGGCTGGCATTAAATCAGAATACAAATGTCTGGAAACGATGTGCTGGTATTTTCACCAACATCCTCAGTCAGCCACAGCTATTTTTAGAAGGAAATCACCGCACAGGCTCCTTGATTATGAGCTATGTGTTAATGCGGGAAGGTTATTCACCTTTTGTCTTATCTTATGAAAATGCCAAGCATTTTTTTGAGCCAGCAGAGTTAACTAAAAAGCGGCGAAAAAAATCGCTGGTAGATGACTTCATTTACCTACCCAAACAAACACGAAAATTTGCCAAGCTACTCAGAAGCGAGCAGGAGAAACGCCGGTTTTTACTGAGTGGTGCTTGTTGAACTTCAAAGTCAGTTATAAATGTGAACAGATCCTAATGATAGTTTCCCGTGGCTTTTTTATCTTTTAATTCACCACGATTGGAGCGCAGGATTTTTTGAAACTGTTCGGGATCGTTTTTGAGAATATCGACATATTCATTTACTAATTCATGCCAGTCGGAACCACCGTAAATGGAAAACTTCTCCAGTGACACCATTAATAATTTAGCAGCGACTCTGAGTTCTTTGTTATCCGCTTCACCATACCAGTCGGTTAGCTCACTATAGAGTGCTTCGATTTTTTCTAACGGCGTAAACTCCACCACCATATCCTGATTTTCTTTTTTGCTCATAGTGATTCTCAAATACTGTAAACGGTGTTTTGTCTGATAGAGGCTCAGTCAGCTCAGATAGTTAATTCATAGGCTAATGATATATCTTGGGCCATGCCATTACGTAAAACCAATAATCGACTTTTGTTCGTAGTCTTAAGCTGCACAATTATTCGCTTTGATTCTATTGTAGGTAATGTTGTCGGCTGCCAGTATATGATCCGCTAAAAGCCGGTTTGAATAAATCCCCAAAGGTAAAACGCCGGCATTAAGCCGGCGTTTTAGTGGAACAATGTCACTGCTCGATTTATTTATCAGATGTAAATTCCGGATAAGCAGACATACCGCATTCGCTGATATCCATACCTTCCATTTCTTCTTCTTCATCAACACGTAGTTTGGCGAATTTATTAATAATCGACAGTACGATAAATGAAGCGATAAACATCCACGCAAAGGTGACTACTGTACCGATCAGCTGACCGGCAAAGGTAGCATCCGGGTTACTGAACATGACCGCGAAGATACCCCATATACCGGCAGTACCATGGACCGAGATTGCCCCAACTGGATCATCAAGCTGCATTTTATCCAGAAAGATGACAGAGAACACCAGCACAATACCACCAACTGCACCAATGATCAGTGCCAGCCCAGGACTTGGCATTAAGGGTTCAGCAGTAATTGCCACCAGACCAGCCAACGCACCACTGATTGTCATAGTTAAGTCCGTTTTACCGAACAGGAATCTGGCCAGCAATGATGCCGCGACCATACCCGCAGCGGCGGCCATATTGGTGTT
>NZ_DFTU01000021.1:24105-24246 GCF_002379485.1 Methylophaga sp. UBA4204
CCGCCATTGAAACCGAACCAGCCAAACCACAGAATAAACATCCCTAATGTTGCCATCGGTAAATTCGCACCTGGAATCGCGTGAACCTCACCATTTTTACCGTATTTGCCCTTACGTGGCCCGATAATAATGACCGCGGCC
>NZ_DFTU01000021.1:24349-25862 GCF_002379485.1 Methylophaga sp. UBA4204
GGCGGCGGCACCAGCCATATGCACGACGACTGAACCGGCAAAATCCTGGAAGCCCAGTTGATCGAGGAAACCACCACCCCATTTCCAATAACCTTCTACCGGATAGATAAAACCGACCATAAACACAGCAAAGATCAGGAAAGGCCACAAACGCATACGTTCAGCTACCGCACCAGAAACAATCGACATGGTTGCTGCAGCAAATACCGCCTGGAAGATAAAATCAGCCATCGCTGAGTAATATGGCGCACCTTCGCCACCGGCTAATACCGATTCAGGACTATTATCTTCACCGAGGAAGAAGTCCAGACCAGGAATCCACGAGTTTACTGGATCGGCGGGGTACATGATGTTGTAGCCGATAACAAAGTACACCAGACAGGCAATACCATATAAAAGAACATTTTTATTGAGAATTTCGACAGTATTCTTACTACGTACCAATCCCGATTCCAACATGGCAAACCCAGCTGCCATCAACATCACCAGCGCTGTACACATCAGGAAATAAAATGTGTCGAGCGCATAACTTACTTCAATTACAAGCGTATCCATTTTACTCTCCTAAATAGCTGCTTCACCGGTTTCACCCGTTCTGATACGAACAGCCGACTCCAGTGTTGAAACGAAAATTTTGCCATCACCGATTCTTCCGGATTTGGCGCTGGTAGAAATGGCTTCAATGGCTTTTGCCACATCATCATCACCCACCACTAATTCAAGTTTGATTTTTGGCTGAAAATTAATCGTATATTCTGCCCCCCGATACATCTCGTTATGGCCTTTTTGCCGGCCATAACCCTTAACCTCTGTCACGGTGAGGCCGGATATACCAATTTCCTGAATCCCGGCCCGCACCAGTTCGAGAGCATGTGGGCGAATGATCGCCGTTATCATCTTCATTTCTCGCTCCTGTTGATTAAAATTAAATTTAATTTACCCTGGCGAAACAATGAAAAATCCATGCCACGTATTTTTCCTATAATAGTCAGTGAGTTAAGAATAAATGTTAGATAGATGAAGAACAAACGCATCATTTTGGTGCAGCAGAAAAGTTAAAAATGCACTGGCAATGTGCACCTTTAAGTAAAGGAATTTTTATTCAGGATTCAAAGCAGGTTCTGTTATTAGGGCGTGTTGATCTTTCATCTCCGTTTCTGTTGTGAGCTGAAAAAGCGTCAATCAAGGCACGAGGAGCGCCTTTTGTGAGATACATCCATGTATCCCACCCCGTTGGGGCTTACGCTCAAAAACGTTTATCTCCATGGATGGAGTGTATGCAAAAGCAATGTCTGGAACATTGCTTGTCCCGGCGTTTTTGTAGTTGTTCTAAATAAGTGACGAGCAAAGCTTCCGCATCCTGCTCACGCCCCTGACCTAAATCCATGTAGGCCACGCAGACTGGCGCGCGCCTCCCTGGCGCGCCGGCATATGATGGGCAAGGATGCCCGAATGCCGCGTTAGCAGGGATAGCGATAGCGGCCTGTCCGTCCGTGGACATAAGTGGCGCTTT